>NZ_JBWGQW010000001.1:0-103991 GCF_056332225.1 Thermus sp.
GTGGAGCGGGGGCAGGTGTTGGCGAAGCCTGGGACGATTACGCCGCACACCAAGTTTGAGGCCTCGGTGTACGTTTTGAAGAAGGAGGAGGGTGGGAGGCACACGGGGTTTTTTTCCGGGTACCGTCCGCAGTTTTACTTTCGGACCACGGACGTGACGGGGGTGGTGGAGCTGCCTCCTGGGGTGGAGATGGTGATGCCTGGGGACAACGTGACCTTCACGGTGGAGCTCATCAAGCCGGTGGCCTTGGAGGAGGGCCTCCGCTTCGCCATCCGGGAAGGCGGCCGCACCGTGGGCGCCGGCGTGGTCACCAAGATCCTGGAGTGAGGTGAGGCATGCCCAAGATTCGCATCAAGCTACGGGGCTTTGACCACAAGACCTTGGACGCCTCGGCCCAGAGGATCGTGGAGGCCGCCAGGCGTTCCGGGGCCCAGGTGTCAGGGCCCGTCCCCTTGCCCACCCGGGTGCGGCGCTTCACCGTGATCCGGGGTCCCTTCAAGCATAAGGACTCCCGGGAGCACTTTGAGCTCCGCACCCACCACCGCTTGGTGGACATCCTCAACCCCAACCGCAAGACCATAGAGAACCTCATGTCCTTGGACCTGCCCACCGGCGTGGAGATCGAGATCAAGACCGTGGGAGGTGGCAAGTGAAGGGCATCCTGGGCGTGAAGGTGGGCATGACCCGGATCTACAAGGAGGACCGGGCCATCCCCGTCACCGTCATCCTGGCGGGGCCCTGCCCCGTGGTGCAGCGGCGCACGCCGGAGAAGGACGGCTACCTGGCGGTACAGCTCGGCTTCCTCCCCCAGAAGCCCAAGCGGGTCAACCGGCCCATGAAGGGGCACTTCGCCAAGGCCGGGGTTCAGCCCGTGCGGATTCTTAAGGAGATCCGGGGCTTTAACCCCGAAGCCGACGTGGTTACCGTGGAGATCTTCCAGCCCGGGGAAAGGGTGGACGTGACCGGCACCTCCAAGGGGCGGGGCTTCGCCGGCGTCATAAAGCGCTGGAACTTCGCGGGCGGGCCCGACTCCCACGGCGCCCACAAGATCCACCGCCATCCGGGCTCCATCGGCAACCGGAAGACCCCAGGCCGCGTCTACAAGGGCAAGAAGATGGCGGGCCGCTACGGGGCCGAGCGGGTTACGGTGCAGAACCTCGAGGTGGTGGACGTCCTCCCCGAGGAGAACCTCCTCTTGGTGAAAGGCGCCGTCCCCGGGCCGAACGGGGGCCTCTTGCTGGTGCGGGAGGCCAAGAAGGTGGCCAAGTAAAGGAGGGTATGGCTGTGTACCAGATTCCTGTGCTTTCCTCTGCCGGCAAGCGAGAGCTTGCGGCGGACCTGCCCCAGGAGGTCAACCCCCACCTCCTTTGGGAGGTGGTGCGCTGGCAGCTGGCCAAGCGCCGCCGGGGAACCGCCAGCACCAAGACCCGGGGTGAGGTGGCCTATTCCAGCCGGAAGATCTACCCCCAGAAGCACACCGGGCGGGCCCGCCACGGGGACATCGGGGCCCCCATCTTCGTGGGCGGGGGCGTGGTCTTCGGTCCCAAGCCCCGGGACTACGGCTACACCCTGCCCAAGAAGGTGCGGAAGAAGGGGCTTGCCATGGCCGTGGCCGACCGGGCCAAGGAGGGGAAGCTCCTTCTGGTGGAGGACTTCGCCGGGGTGAACGGCAAGACCAAGGAGTTTCTGGCCTGGGCCAGGGAGGCGGGCCTGGACGGCTCGGAAAGCGTTCTTTTGGTGGCGGAAAGCGAGCTGGTGCGCCGCGCCGCCCGCAACCTTCCCTGGGTGGTGGTCCTCGCCCCTGAGGGCCTCAACGTCTACGATATTCTGCGCACCGAGCGTCTGGTGATGGACCTAAAGGCTTGGGAAGCGTTCCAGGATCGCCTGGGAGGTAAGGAATGAAGACCGCCTACGACGTGATCCTGGCCCCGGTGCTTTCCGAGAAGGCCTACGCGGGTTTCGCCGAGGGCAAGTACACCTTCTGGGTGCACCCCAAGGCCACCAAAACCGAGATCAAGCAGGCGGTGGAGGAAGCCTTCAAGGTGAAGGTGGTGGGGGTGAACACCCTCAGGGTGCGGGGCAAGAAGAAGCGCCTGGGCCGCTACCTGGGCAAGCGCCCCGACCGCAAGAAGGCCATCGTGCAGGTGGCCTCCGGGCAGAAGATTGAGGCCCTGGAGGGCCTCATCTAGACCCCGCCGGGAAAGGGAGCCCGGCCCTGATCCGGCAAGGGAGGAAAGGAATGCCAGTAAAGAAGTTCAAACCCTACACCCCAAGCCGCCGCTTCATGACGGTGGCCGACTTCTCCGAGATCACCAAGACCGAGCCGGAGAAGTCCTTGGTCGTCCCCCTCAAGAAGACGGGGGGGCGCAACAACCAGGGCCGCATCACCGTGCGTTTCCGCGGGGGCGGCCACAAGCGGCTTTACCGCATCGTTGACTTCAAGCGCTGGGACAAGGCGGGCATCCCCGCCAAGGTGGCGGCCATTGAGTACGACCCCAACCGCTCGGCCCGCATCGCCTTGCTCCACTATATAGACGGGGAAAAACGGTACATCATCGCCCCGGACGGCCTGCAGGTGGGGCAGCAGGTGGTGGCGGGGCCCGACGCCCCCATCCAGGTGGGCAACGCCCTGCCCCTCCGCTTCATCCCCGTGGGCACCGTGGTCCATGCGGTGGAGCTCGTGCCCAAGCAGGGGGCCAAGCTGGCCCGCTCCGCCGGCACCAGCGCCCAGATCCAGGGGCGGGAGGGGGACTACGTGATCCTCCGCCTGCCCTCGGGAGAGCTCAGGAAGGTGCACGGGGAGTGCTACGCCGCCATCGGTGCGGTGGGCAACGCCGACCACAAGAACATCGTCCTGGGGAAGGCCGGCCGCACCCGCTGGCTCGGCCGCAAGCCCCACGTGCGCGGCGCCGCCATGAACCCGGTGGACCACCCCCACGGCGGCGGCGAGGGCCGGGCCCCCCGGGGCCGTCCCCCCGCCTCGCCTTGGGGCTGGCAGACCAAGGGGCTCAAGACGAGGAAGCGGCGCAAGCCTTCTAGCCGGTTCATCATCGCCCGGCGGAAGAAGTGAGGTGAGCCATGCCGCGTAGCTTGAAAAAGGGCGTTTTCGTAGACGACCACCTCCTGGAGAAGGTCCTGGAGCTCAACGCCAAGGGGGAGAAGCGGCTCATCAAGACCTGGAGCCGCCGCTCCACCATTGTTCCGGAGATGGTGGGCCACACCATCGCGGTCTACAACGGCAAGCAGCACGTGCCCGTCTACATCACCGAGAACATGGTGGGCCACAAGCTCGGCGAGTTCGCGCCCACCCGCACCTACCGGGGGCACGGCAAAGAGGCCAAGGCCACCAAGAAGAAGTAGCCATGGAAGCGAAAGCCATAGCCCGTTACGTGCGCATCGCCCCCAGGAAGGTCCGCCTGGTGGTGGACCTCATCCGGGGGAAGAGCCTCGAGGAGGCCCGCAACATCCTGCGCTACACCAACAAGCGGGGGGCCTACTACGTGGCCAAGGTGCTGGAGTCCGCCGCCGCCAACGCCGTCAACAACTACGACATGCTGGAGGACCGGCTTTACGTGAAGGCGGCCTTTGTGGACGAGGGGCCCACCCTGAAGCGGGTCCTCCCTAGGGCCCGGGGCCGGGCGGACATCATGAAGAAGAGGACCAGCCACATCACGGTGATCGTGGGGGAGAAGCATGGGAAATAAGATCCACCCCATCGGGTTCCGGCTTGGCATCACCCGGGACTGGGAGTCCCGCTGGTACGCCGGCAAGAAGCAGTACCGCCACCTCCTCTGGGAGGACCAGGAGATCCGCAACTACCTTACCAAGGAGCTCTACCCTGCGGGCCTGGCGCGGGTGGACATTGAGCGCGCGGCGGACAACGTGGCGGTGACCGTCCACGTGGCCAAGCCGGGCGTGGTCATCGGCCGGGGCGGGGAGAAGATCAAGGTCCTGCGGGACGCCCTCGCCAAGATGACCGGGAAAAACGTGGCCCTAAACGTCCAGGAGATCCAGAACCCCAACCTCTCCGCCCCCCTGGTGGCCCAGCGGGTGGCGGAGCAGATAGAGCGCCGCTTCGCCGTGCGCCGGGCCATCAAGCAGGCGGTGCAGCGGGTGATGGAGGCCGGGGCTAAGGGGGCCAAGGTCATCGTCTCCGGCCGCATCGGCGGCGCGGAGCAGGCCCGCACCGAGTGGGCCGCCGAGGGCCGGGTACCGCTCCAGACCCTGCGTGCTAACATAGACTATGGCTTCGCTCTGGCCCGCACCACCTACGGGGTGCTGGGGGTCAAGGCGTACGTCTTCCTGGGTGAGGTGATCGGCGGCCAGAAGGCCAAGGCCCGCCTCGAGGGCGCCAAGGCTGAGGAGAGGCCCCGCCGCCGTCGCCCCGCCGTGCGGGTGAAGAAGGAGGAGTAAGCCATGCTGATGCCCAGGCGCATGAAGTACCGCAAGCAGCACCGGGGCCGGATGAAGGGGGCCACCAAGGGCGGGGATTACGTGGCCTTCGGGGACTTCGGCCTGGTGGCCCTGGAGCCCGCCTGGATCACCTCCCAGCAGATCGAGGCCGCCCGTGTGGCCATGGTGCGCCACTTCCGCCGCGGGGGGAAGATCTTCATCCGCATCTTCCCCGACAAGCCCTACACCAAGAAGCCCCTGGAGGTGCGGATGGGTAAGGGCAAGGGCAACGTGGAGGGGTACGTGGCCGTGGTGAAGCCGGGCCGGGTGATGTTTGAGGTGGCGGGGGTGACGGAGGAGCAGGCCCTGGAGGCCCTGCGCATCGCCGGCCACAAGCTCCCCATCAAGACCAAGATCGTGAGGAGGGACGCCTACGATGAAGCTCAGTGAGGTGAAGAAGCAGCTGGAGGAGGCCCGGAAGCTCTCCCCGGTGGAGCTGGAGAGGCTCGTGCGGGAAAAGAAGCGGGAGCTCATGGAGCTCCGCTTCCAGGCCTCCATCGGCCAGCTTTCCCAGAACCACAGGATCCGGGACCTCAAGCGCCAGATCGCCAGGCTCCTTACGGTCTTGAACGAGAAGAGGAGGGCCAATGCCTAAGAAGGTCCTGACCGGGGTGGTGGTGAGCGACAAGATGCAGAAGACCGTCACGGTCCTGGTGGAGCGCCAGTTCCCCCACCCCCTTTACGGCAAGGTGATCAAACGCTCCAAGAAGTACCTGGCCCACGACCCCGAGGAGAAGTACAAGCTGGGGGACGTGGTGGAGATCGTGGAGTCCCGCCCCATCTCCCGGCGCAAGCGCTTTAGGGTGCTCCGCCTGGTGGAATCGGGCCGGTTGGACCTGGTGGAGAAGTACCTGGTGCGCCGCCAGAACTACCAAAGCCTTTCCAAGCGGGGAGGTAAGGCATGATCCAGCCGCAGACCTACCTCGAGGTGGCCGACAACACCGGGGCCCGCAAGATCATGTGCATCCGCGTCCTCAAGGGCTCCAACGCCAAGTACGCCACCGTGGGGGACGTGATCGTGGCCAGCGTTAAGGAGGCCATCCCCCGGGGGGCGGTGAAGGAAGGGGACGTGGTCAAGGCCGTGGTGGTGCGCACCAAGAAAGAGGTGAAGCGCCCCGACGGCTCGGCCATCCGCTTTGACGACAACGCCGCGGTGATCATCAACAACCAGCTGGAGCCTCGAGGCACCCGGGTCTTCGGCCCGGTGGCCCGCGAGCTCCGCGAGAAGGGCTTCATGAAGATCGTCTCCCTGGCGCCGGAGGTGCTCTGATGCGGGCCAAGGTGCACGTGAAGAAGGGGGACACCGTGCTGGTGGCCTCCGGGAAGTACAAGGGCCGGGTGGGCAAGGTGAAGCAGGTCCTGCCCAGGAAGCAGGCCGTCATCGTGGAAGGGGTCAACCTGGTGAAGAAGGCGGTGCGGGTGAGCCCCCAGTACCCCCAGGGGGGGTTCATCGAGAAGGAGGCGCCCCTGCACGCCTCCAAGGTCCGCCCCCTATGCCCCGCCTGCGGCAAGCCCACCCGGGTGCGCAAGAAGTTCTTGGAGGACGGGCGGAAGATCCGGGTCTGCGCCAAGTGCGGCGGGTCCCTAGACGTGGAGGAGTAAGATGCCCCTGGACGTTGCCCTGAAGAGGAAGTACTACGAGGAGGTTCGCCCCGAGCTCATCCGCCGCTTCGGGTACCAGAACATCTGGGAGGTGCCGAGGCTAGCGAAGGTGGTGGTCAACCAGGGCCTGGGCGAGGCCAAGGAGGACGCCCGCATCCTGGAGAAGGCCGCCAAGGAGCTTTCCCTCATCACCGGGCAGAAGCCCGCCATCACCCGGGCCAAGAAGTCCATCTCCAACTTCAAGCTCCGCAAGGGCATGCCCATCGGGCTCAGGGTCACGCTCCGCGGCGACCGCATGTGGATCTTCCTGGAGAAGCTCTTAAGCGTGGCCCTCCCCCGCATCCGCGACTTCCGCGGGGTCAGCCCCACGAGCTTTGACGGCCGGGGCAACTACAACCTGGGCCTCAAGGAGCAGCTCATCTTCCCCGAGATCACCTACGACATGGTGGACGCCCTAAGGGGGATGGACATCGCGGTGGTGACCACCGCCAAGACCGACGAGGAGGCCCGGGCTCTTTTGGAGCTTTTGGGCTTCCCCTTCCGCAAGTGAGGCGAGCATGGCGAGGAAAGCGCTGATCGAGAAGGCCAAGAGGACCCCAAAGTTCAAGGTGCGGGCCTACACCCGTTGCGTCCGCTGCGGGAGGGCGAGGAGCGTCTACCGCTACTTCGGGCTCTGCCGGCTCTGCCTCAGGGAGCTCGCCCACAAGGGGCAGCTTCCCGGGGTGAAAAAGGCCAGCTGGTAGGCCGTGGCCGGTCGGGGGGGTTCCCTCGAGACCGCATGGTCCTGGAGTGAGGTAAAAGGAGAGAGGAAATGCTGACGGACCCCATCGCCGACATGCTGACCCGGATCAGGAACGCCACCCGGGTCTACAAGGAGAGCACCGAGGTGCCCGCCTCGCGCTTCAAGGAGGAGATCCTGAAGATCCTGGCGCGGGAAGGGTTCATCAAGGGCTACGAGCGGGTGGAGGTGGAGGGCAAGCCCGTGCTTCGCATCCACCTGAAGTACGGGCCCCGTCGCCAGGGGCCCGACCCCAGGCCGGAGCAGGTCATCAAGCACATCCGCCGCATCAGCCGGCCTGGCCGCCGGGTCTACGTGGGGGTCAAGGAGATCCCCAGGGTGCGCCGGGGCCTGGGTATCGCCATCCTTTCCACGCCCAAGGGCGTGCTCACGGACCGCGAGGCCCGGAAGCTCGGCGTGGGCGGCGAGCTCATCTGCGAGGTGTGGTGATGTCTAGGATCGGCAGGCTTCCCATTTCCCTTCCCAAGGGGGTCCAGGTGGAGGTGGCCCCGGGGCTCGTGAAGGTGAGAGGCCCCAAGGGCGAGCTCCAGGTCCCCGTTTCCCCGGAGATGCGGGTGGTGGTGGAGGAGGGCGTGGTGCGGGTGGAGCGCCCCTCGGACGAGCGCCGCCACAAAAGCCTTCACGGCCTGACCCGGACCCTCATCGCCAACGCCGTCAAGGGGGTTTCCGAGGGCTACGCCAAGGAGCTCCTCATCAAGGGCATCGGCTACCGCGCCCGGCTGGTGGGGCGGGCCCTCGAGCTCACCGTGGGCTTTAGCCACCCGGTGGTGGTGGAGCCCCCGGAGGGCATTACCTTTGAGGTGCCCGAGCCCACGCGGGTCCGGGTGCTGGGCATCGACAAGCAGAGGGTGGGCCAGGTGGCCGCGGACATCCGCGCCGTGAAGAAGCCCAGCGCCTACCACGAGAAGGGCATCTACTACGCGGGCGAGCCCGTCCGCCTTAAGCCCGGCAAGGCCGGGGCCAAGAAGTAGGGGGGAGCATGGCACGGCTAACCGCTTACGAGCGCCGCAAGTTTCGGGTGCGCAACCGCATCAAGCGCACGGGCAGGCTCCGCCTTTCCGTCTTCCGGAGCCTCAAACACATCTACGCCCAGATCATTGACGACGAGAAGGGCGAGACCCTGGTGGCCGAATCCAGCCTGGCCCTGAAGCTCAAGGGCAACAAGACCGAGGTGGCCCGCCAGGTGGGCCGGGCCTTGGCCGAGAAGGCCCTGGCCAAGGGGATCAAGCAGGTGGCCTTTGACCGCGGGCCCTACAAGTACCACGGCCGGGTGAAGGCCCTGGCCGAGGGGGCCCGGGAGGGGGGCCTGGAGTTCTAAGGAGGAACCATGCCCGAGACCGATTTTGAGGAGAAGATGATCCTGGTGCGGCGCACCGCCAAGACCTACCAGGGCGGACGCCGTTTCCGCTTCGGCGCCTTGGTGGTGGTGGGGGATCGGCAGGGCCGGGTGGGCCTGGGGCTGGGCAAGGCCAAGGAGGTGCCCTTGGCCGTGCAGAAGGCGGGCTACTACGCCCGGCGCAACATGGTGGAGGTTCCCCTCCAAAACGGCACCATCCCCCACGAGATCGAGGTGGAGTACGGGGCCTCCAAAATCCTCTTGAAGCCCGCCGCCCCCGGCACCGGGGTGATCGCCGGGGCGGTGCCCCGGGCCATCCTGGAGCTTGCGGGGATCACCGACATCCTCACCAAGGAGCTGGGGAGCCGCAACCCCATCAACATCGCCTACGCCACCATGGAGGCCCTAAGGCAGCTCCAGACCAAGGAGGACGTGAAGCGCCTCAGGAAGGGTGGGGAGGAGTGATGGCCAGGCTCAAGGTGAAGCTGGTGAAGAGCCCCATCGGCTACCCCAAGGACCAGAAGGCGGCCCTCAAGGCCCTGGGGCTTAGGCGGCTCCAGCAGGAGCGGGTCCTCGAGGACACCCCCGCCATCCGGGGGAACGTGGAGAAGGTGGCGCACCTCGTGCGCGTGGAGGTGGTGGAATGAAGCTTACGGACCTCAAGCCCAACCCCGGGGCCAACCGGAAGCGCAAGCGGGTGGGCCGGGGCCCCGGTTCCGGCCATGGCAAGACCGCCACCCGCGGCCACAAGGGGCAGAAGTCCCGCTCGGGCGGCCTCAAGGACCCCCGGCGCTTTGAGGGCGGGCGCTCCACCACCCTCATGCGCCTGCCCAAGCGGGGCATGCAGGGCCAGGTGCCCGGGGAGATCAAGCGCCCCCGGTACCAGGGGGTGAACCTGAAGGACCTCGCCCGCTTTGAGGGGGAGGTGACCCCCGAGCTTTTGGTGCGGGCGGGGATCCTGAAGAAGGGGTACCGGCTGAAGATCCTGGGCGAGGGGGAGGCCAAGCCCCTCAAGGTGGTGGCCCACGCCTTCTCCAAGAGCGCCCTGGAGAAGCTGAAGGCCGCGGGCGGCGAGGCCGTCCTCCTGGAGGCTTAAATGCTTAGGGCCTTCCGGAGCGCCCTCCAGATCCCCGAGCTTCGCCAGCGCATCCTCTTCACCCTCTTGGTGCTCGCGGCCTACCGCCTCGGGGCCTTTATCCCCACCCCGGGGGTGGACCTGGACAAGATCCAGGAGTTCTTGCGCACCACCCAGGGGGGGGTGTTCGGCATCATCAACCTCTTCTCCGGGGGCAACTTTGAGCGCTTCTCCATCTTCGCCCTGGGGATCATGCCCTACATCACCGCGGCCATCATCATGCAGCTTTTGGTCACGGTGGTGCCCGCGCTGGAGAAGCTCTCCAAGGAGGGGGAGGAGGGCCGCCGCATCATCAACCAGTACACCCGCATCGGCGGCATCGCTCTGGGGGCCTTCCAGGGCTTCTTCCTGGCCACGGCCTTCCTGGGGGCGGAAGGGGGGCGGTTCCTCCTTCCCGGGTGGTCCCCGGGGCCCTTCTTCTGGCTGGTGGTGGTGGTCACCCAGGTGGCGGGCATCGCCCTCCTCCTCTGGATGGCCGAGCGCATCACCGAGTACGGCATCGGCAACGGCACCAGCATGATCATCTTCGCCGGGATCGTGGTGGACTGGCTCCCCCAACTCCTCCGCACCGCGGGCCTCATCCGCACCGGGGAGGTAAACCTGGTGGCCTTCCTCTTCTTCCTGGCCTTCATCGTCCTGGCCTTTGCCGGCATGGCCGCGGTGCAGCAGGCGGAGCGCCGCATCCCGGTGCAGTACGCCCGCAAGGTGGTGGGCCGGAGGGTCTACGGGGGGCAGGCCACCTACATCCCCATCAAGCTCAACGCCGCCGGGGTGATCCCCATCGTCTTTGCGGCCGCCATCCTGCAGATCCCCATCTTCCTCACCGCCCCCTTCCAGGATAACCCGGTCCTTCAGGCCATCGCCAACTTCTTCAACCCCACCCACCTTTCGGGGCTTCTCCTCGAGGTACTCCTCATCGTCCTCTTCACCTACGTGTACACCGCGGTGCAGTTTGACCCCAGGCGCATCGCCGAGTCCTTGCGGGAGTACGGGGGCTTCATCCCGGGAATCCGCCCCGGGGAGCCCACGGTGAAGTTCCTGGAACACATCGTTTCCAGGCTCACCCTCTGGGGGGCGCTTTTCCTGGGGCTGGTGGCCGCTTTGCCCCAGATCATTCAGAACCTCACCGGGGTCAAGAGCATCGCCTTCTCGGGGATCGGTCTCCTTATCGTGGTGGGGGTGGCCCTGGACACCCTAAGGCAGGTGGAGAGCCAGCTCATGCTCAGGAACTACGAGGGGTTTCTCTCCAAGGGCCGGATCCGCGGCCGCACGCGCTAGGGAGGAGGGATGGGCGAAGCGGTGATCTTCTTGGGGCCGCCGGGGGCGGGCAAGGGCACCCAGGCGGCGAGGCTTGCGGAGGAGCTCGGCTTCAAGAAGCTTTCCACCGGGGACATCCTCCGGGACCACGTGGCCCGGGGGACTCCCCTGGGCCAGCGGGTGAAGCCCATCATGGACCGGGGGGACCTGGTGCCGGACGAGCTGATCCTGGCCCTCATACGGGAGGAGTTGGCGGAAAGGGTCATCCTGGACGGCTTTCCCCGAACCCTACCCCAGGCGGAGGCCCTGGACCGCCTCCTGGAGACCACGGGCACCCGCCTTTTGGGCGTGGTCCTGGTGGAGGTGCCGGAGGAGGAGCTGGTTCGGAGGATGCTCAGGCGGGCCGGGCTCGAGGGCCGCTCCGACGACAACGAGGAGACCATAAGGCGGCGCCTCCAGGTCTACCGGGAAAAGACCGAGCCTTTGGTCCAGTACTATGAGGGGAAGGGGGCCTTGCGGCGGGTGGACGGCCTCGGCACCCCGGATGAGGTCTACGCCCGCATCCGGGCCGCCCTGGGAATCTGATGGCCATCAAGCTGAAAAGCCCCTGGGAGATCGAGCGCATGCGGGAGGCGGGGGCCCTCCTCACCGAGGTGGTGGAGGAGGTGGCCCGCCACGTGGAGCCCGGCATCACCACCAAGGAGCTGGACCGGATCGCCCTCGAGGCCATAAGGAAGCGCAAGGCCAAGCCCGCCTTCTTAGGCCTTTACGGCTTTCCCGCCACCTTGTGCACCTCGGTGAACGAGGTGGTGGTCCACGGCATTCCCTCGGAGGAGCCCCTGAAGGAGGGGGACATCCTCTCCGTGGACGTGGGCCTCTTCTACGGGGGCTTCGCCGCCGACATGGCCCGCACCTTTCCCGTGGGCCGGGTCTCGCCCGAGGCGGAGAGGCTCATCCGGGACACGGAGGCGGCCTTTTGGGAGGGGATGAAATACCTCCGCCCGGGCTTCCGCATCGGGGACGTGTCCTATGCCGTGCAGACCTTTCTGGAGAGCCGGGGCTACGGGGTGGTGCGGGAGTTCGTGGGCCACGGGGTGGGGCGGGAGATCCACGAGGACCCCCAGCTTCCCAACTTCGGTAAGCCCGGCACCGGTCCCAAGATCCGGCCCGGCATGACCCTGGCCCTCGAGCCCATGGTCACCTTGAGGCCCGCCCCTGTGGTAATATTGGAAGATGGCTGGACGGCGAGCGCTGGCCGAGGCAACCTCGCCGCCCACTACGAGAACACCGTCTTGGTGACGGAGGAGGGCCCGGAGCTTCTCACCGGGGTTCCCCTGGTGCGGGCGCGGTAGGAGGGGTATGGCGAAGGAGAAGGACACCATTCGGGCGGAAGGCGTGGTCACCGAGGCGCTGCCCAACACCACCTTTCGGGTGAAGTTGGACTCGGGGCCGGAGATCCTGGCCTACATCTCGGGCAAGATGCGCATGAACTACATCCGCATCCTGCCCGGGGACCGGGTGGTGGTGGAGATCACCCCCTACGACCCCACGCGGGGAAGGATCGTCTACCGCAAGTAGGAGGCGCGATGAAGGTACGGGCATCGGTCAAGAGGATGTGCGAGAAGTGCAAGGTGGTGCGCCGGCACGGCCGGGTCTACGTGATCTGCGAGAACCCCAAGCACAAGCAGCGGCAAGGCTAAGGAGGCGACGTGGCGAGGATCGCAGGCGTGGAGATTCCCAGGAACAAGCGGGTGGACGTGGCCCTCACCTACATCTACGGGATCGGGCCGGCCCGGGCCAAGGAGGCCCTGGAGAAGACGGGGATCAACCCCGCCACCCGGGTGAAGGACCTCACGGAGGCCGAGGTGGTGCGCCTCCGCGAGTACGTGGAGAACACCTGGAAGCTGGAAGGGGAGCTTAGGGCGGAGGTGGCGGCCAACATCAAGCGCCTGATGGACATCGGCTGCTACCGCGGCCTTAGGCACCGGCGGGGGCTTCCGGTGCGGGGCCAGCGCACCCGCACCAACGCCCGTACCCGCAAGGGGCCCCGGAAGACCGTGGCGGGCAAGAAGAAGGCTCCCAGGAAGTAAGCCCTTAGGCTGGGGCCAGCGGATACTCCGAGAGGGAGAGTATGGCCAGAAAAGCGACCAAGAAGAAGGTCAAACGGCAGGTGGCGAACGGGAAGGCCTACATCCACGCCTCCTACAACAACACCATCGTCACCATCACCGATCCCGAGGGCAACCCCATCACCTGGTCTTCGGGCGGGGTCATCGGCTACAAGGGGAGCCGGAAGGGCACCCCCTACGCCGCCCAGCTCGCCGCCATGGACGCCGCCAAGAAGGCCATGGCCTACGGCATGCAGAGCGTGGACGTGGTCGTGCGGGGCACCGGGGCGGGGCGGGAGCAGGCCATCCGGGCTCTCCAGGCCTCCGGCCTCCAGGTGAAGTCCATCGTGGACGACACCCCTGTGCCCCACAACGGCTGCCGGCCCAAGAAGAAGTTCCGCAAGGCCTCCTGAGGAGTGAAAGATGGGTCGCTACATCGGACCAGTTTGCCGCCTTTGCCGTCGGGAAGGAGTCAAGCTTTACCTGAAGGGGGAGCGGTGCTATAGCCCCAAGTGCGCCATGGAGCGCCGCCCCTATCCCCCGGGCCAGCACGGGCAGCGCCGCACGCGGCGCCCCTCCGACTACGCGGTGCGCCTCAGGGAGAAGCAGAAGCTCCGCCGCATCTACGGGATCTCCGAGACCCAGTTCCGCAACCTCTTTGAGGAGGCGAGCCGCAAGAAAGGGGTCACGGGTACCGTGTTCCTGGGCCTTCTGGAGTCCCGCCTGGACAACGTGGTCTACCGCCTGGGCTTCGCCCAAAGCCGCCGCCAGGCCCGGCAGATGGTGCGCCACGGCCACATCACGGTGAACGGCCGCCGGGTAGACCTGCCGGCCTACCGGGTGAGGCCCGGGGACGAGGTCGCCATCGCCGAGGGGAGCAGGAACCTAGCCTTTATCCGGGAGAACCTCGAGGCCATGAAGGGGCGCAAGGTGAGCCCCTGGCTCTCCTTGGACGTGGAGGGGATGAAGGGCAAGTTCCTGCGCCTGCCCGACCGGGAGGAGCTGGCCCTGCCCGTGAACGAGCAGCTGGTGATTGAGTTCTACTCCAGGTAGTCCCTGGCCGGTAAGGAGGCCTATGTTAGAGAGCAAGCTCAAAGCCCCGGTCTTCACGGTGCGCACCCAGGGGCGGGAGTACGGGGAGTTCGTCCTGGAGCCCTTGGAAAGGGGGTTCGGCGTCACCTTGGGGAATCCCCTTCGCCGCATCCTCCTCTCCTCCATCCCGGGGACCGCGGTCACCAGCGTCTACATTGAGGACGTCCTCCACGAGTTCTCCACCATCCCCGGGGTCAAGGAGGACGTGGTGGAGATCGTCCTGAACCTCAAGGAGCTGGTGGTGCGCTTCCTGGACCCCAAGATGCAGACCGCCACCCTGGTCCTCCGGGCGGAGGGCCCCAAGGAGGTGCGGGCCGCGGACTTCACCCCTTCCGCCGACCTGGAGATCCTGAACCCGGACCTGAAGATCGCCACCCTGGAGGAGGGGGGGAGGCTTTACATGGAGGTGCGGGTGGACCGGGGGGTGGGGTACGTGCCCGCCGAGCGCCACGGCATCAAGGACCGCATCAACGCCATACCCGTGGACGCCCTCTTCTCCCCCGTGCGCCGGGTGGCCTTCCAGGTGGAGGACACCCGCTTAGGCCAGCGCACCGACCTGGACAAGCTCACCCTCAGGATCTGGACCGACGGCTCCATCACCCCCCTCGAGGCCCTGAACCAGGCCGTGGCCATCCTCAAGGAGCACCTCTCCTACTTCACGAGCCCCCAGGCGGCCCCTTCCCCCCCGGTCTCCGAGCCCTCCCAGGAGCGGGAGGAGAAGGAGGAGCTGGACCTGCCCCTGGAGGAGCTCGGCCTTTCCACCCGGGTCCTCCACAGCCTCAAGGAGGAGGGGATTGAGTCCGTGCGCGCCCTTTTGGCCCTCAACCTCAAGGACCTGAGGAACATCCCCGGCATCGGGGAGAGGAGCCTCGAGGAGATCCGCGAGGCCCTGGCCAAGCGGGGCTTTACCCTAAAGGAGTGAGACCATGCGCCACCTGAAGTCCGGAAGGAAGCTGAACCGCCACTCTTCCCACCGCCTGGCCCTTTTCCGCAACCAGGCCAAGAGCCTTCTCCTGCACGGCCGCATCACCACCACCCTCCCCAAGGCCAAGGAGCTCACCGGTTTCGTGGACCACCTCATCCACCTGGCCAAGCGGGGAGACCTCCACGCCCGTAGGCTGGTCCTCAGAGACCTCCAGGACGTGAAGTTGGTGCGCAAGCTCTTTGACGAGATCGCCCCCAAGTACCAGAGCCGCCCCGGGGGGTACACCCGGGTCCTCAAGCTGGCGGAGCGCCGCCGCGGGGACGGGGCGCCTCTGGCCCTGGTGGAGCTGGTGGAGTAGGGTTCCTACCCCTCCTTAGGGTGGGCTGTGGGAAAGCCCTTTTGGGGCCCCCACCGCGGCAAAAGCCGCGGTGGGGTACTTAGATTCCCCGCCACGGGCGGGGTGTTTACCCTTTGCCGTTTTGCGAGGGGCCGAGAAGCCTTAGAAGCTGGTCCTCCAGCTCCCCGATGTAGGCGGCCAGGGTGTTGCCGTGCTTTTCCAGGGTCTCCTCCACCCGGGCCGCCAGGGCCTGGATCTCCTGCCGCTCCGCCTCGGCCAGGCGCTGAAACTCGGCCTCCAGGTAGCGCTTTAGCTCGGTGTAGCGGCTTTGCTCGGCGTCCTCGGCGAGCTTCTTGTAATAGAGGAGCTCCCGGGCGTAGCGCCTGACCTCCAGGAGGGCCGCCGTTTCCAGGCCGATGGTGAAGACCAGGTAGAGGAGGGTGAGGGCCCCGAGGGCCACCACCAGGACCAGGCCCAAGGGAGCCTCCACCCGGGTGAGCCCCAGGGAAAGGGAGGTGGGTTTGTTGATCTCCCCCCAGTTGAGCCAGGCGAAGAGGACGAGGAGAAGGAGCACGAGGAGGGCGAAAAGGGTGCGGGCGCTCATGCTTTGACCTCCATAAAGGGCACCGGGGGGATTATACACTACCTTTCATGGGCTACCTTTACCTTTTTCTGGCCGCTTCCCTGTGGGGCCTTTTGGGGCCGGTGAGCCGCCTGGCCTTCGGGGAAGGGCTCACCCCTCTTGCGGTGGCCTTCTTTCGGGCGGGGCTCGCCTGGCTCTTTTTCGCCGCCCACGCCCTTCTCTTGCGCCAGGTGCGGGTGGCCCCCCGCGACCTTCCCGTCCTCCTCCTCTTTGGTCTGGTGGGGGTTTCCCTGTTCTACGGGGCCTACCAGCTGGCGGTGGGGTTCGGCGGAGCGGCCCTGGCCTCGGTCCTCCTCTACACCGCCCCCGCCTGGGTGGCCCTTCTTTCCCACCTGGTCCTCCGGGAGCCCCTGGACGCCCTGGGGCTTTTTTCCGTGGCCCTCACCCTCCTGGGGGTGGCCCTCATGGGCCTGGGCGGGGGAAGCCAGGTGAAGGCCCCCTTGTCCGCCCTCTTCTTCGGCCTGCTTTCGGGATTCACCTACGCCCTCTACTACATCTTCGGCAAGCTCTACCTGCCCCGCTACGCCACCCCCACCCTCTTCCTCTATGCCCTGCCCGTGGGGGCCTTGGGGCTCCTGCCCTTCGTGGAGTTCGCCCCCTTAACCCCTAGGGCCTTCTACGCCCTCCTCTTCCTGGGGGCCTTTTCCACCTACGGGGCTTACCTGGCCTACTACGCGGGGCTAAAGCGGCTTCCCGCCACCCGGGCGAGCGTGGTGGCCACCCTCGAGCCCGTGGTGGCCAACCTCTTCGCCTTCCTCTTCTTCCGCGAGGTCCTCTCCCCCCTGGGCTACCTGGGGGCGGGGCTCGTCCTCCTGGCGGTCCTCCTCAGCGTTCGGCGGTAGCTCAGCGCAAGAAGGCCTCGAGGTAGGGCGCCCAGTCCTGGGGAACCTCCTTGAGGTCGGAGAGAAAGAGGGGCACCCGGGGGCTTCTGGGGGGCTTGAGAAGGCGCATCCCCGCTTCCTCGGGGGTGCGGTCCCCCTTCTTGAGGTTGCAAGCCCGGCAGGCCGCCACCAGGTTTTCCCAGGTGTGCTTGCCGCCTCGGCTTCTGGGCAGGACGTGGTCCACGGTGAGCTCCCCCCCTTGCCGCCCGCAGTACTGGCAGGTGTAGCGGTCCCGCCTTAGGACGTTCCTGCGGTTAAGGGGGACGCGGCTTGGTCCCCTCCGCACCAGGCGCTTGAGGCGGATGACGCTGGGCACGGGGATCCGGGTGGAAGGGGTGTGGAGGTAGCGGCCGCTTTCCGAAAGGGTTTCCGCGCTTCCCGAAAGCACCAGAAGCACGCTCCGCTTGATGCTGGCGAGGCCCAGCACCTCGTACCCCGCATTGAGCACCAGGACGCGGGGGGCGTCTAGGTTGAGGGGCTTTTCCTCAGCTGGCCCCACGCTTTTTAGGATAGCAAAGGCTTCCCCTTGGAGCTGTGCTATGCTGGGGGCAACGAAGGGTTGGGAGGTCCTTATGACGAGACCCTTGGTTGCGCTCCTGTCCCTCCTGGGCCTGGCCCTGGCGGCTTCCCTGGAGGAGGCGGAGGCCCTCCTGCGCTCGGGGAACTACGCCCAGGCGGCCCTGGCCTACGAGGAGGTTCTGGCTGAGGACTACGGCCGCCTCGAGGCCCACCTGGGCCTAGGGGTAGCCCTCGTTAAGGCGGGCCGCCTAGAGGAGGCCCGCTTCGCCTTTGACCAGATGGTCCGGGTCTTCCCTGACCGGTACGAGGGCCACTTTAACCTGGGCCAGGTCTACCTGCGTCTGGGGAAGCCCTTGGAGGCGGCGGAGGCTTTCCAGAAAGCGGTCTCCCTGAAGCCCACCGAGGAGGCCTACCTGGCCTTGGCGGCCGCCCTCGCCCAGGCGGGTAAGGCCAAGGAGGCGGCGGAGGCCTTGAGGAAGGGCCTCCTTCCGGAGCGGAGCCCCGCCTACCGCCTGGCCCTGGCCCAGGCTCTTTACGCCGCGGGAAGCCGGGCGGAGGCCGTGCCCGTCCTCTACGGCCTCCTAAACCAAAACCCCAAGGAGGCGGAGGCCTGGGACCTCCTGGCCCGCATCCTGGCGGAGGAGGGGCTGAAGGGGCGGGCCCTCCGGGAGCTGGACCGGGGTCTCGCCCAGGTGGAGGGGAAGGCCAGGGCCAGGCTTCTCCTGCGCAAGGCCCTCCTCTCCGAGGCCCCCGAGCCCCTCCTCAAGGAGGCCTACGCCCTGGACCCCGGGCTTTGGGAGGCGGGCTACCTCTTGGGCCAGGCCCGCCTGCGGGCTGGGGACGCCAAGGGGGCCCTGCCTTACCTCCTCTCCGCCTACCGGGCCTCCCCCGAGCCCCAGGTGGCCCTGGCCCTGGCCGGGGCTTACCTGCGCCTCAAGGACTACAAGAACGCCTACCGCTACGCCGACGAGGCCGGCCCCCCGGGAGCCCTCCTCAAGGCCCAGGCGGCCTACGCCCTGGGGAGGAAGGAGGAGGCCCTGAGGCTTTTGGAGGGGGCGTCTACCCCTGAGGCCCTAGCCCTTAAGGGCGCCCTCCTGCTGAAGCTTGGGCGGGCCGAGGAGGCGGCGGCGGTCCTCCGCCCCCTGTACGAGGCGGGGCGGGACCCCCAGGTGGGGGTGAACCTGGCCGCCGCCCTGGTGGCTTTGAGGCGCTTCGGCGAGGCGGAGCTTCTCCTAAGGGAGGTGCTGGGGCGGGCCCCCAGGCAGGCCGCCGCCTGGTACAACCTGGGCCTGGCCTTGAGGGCCTTGGGCCGGGAGGGAGAAGCGGAGCGCGCCCTCAGGCAGGCCGCCGCCCTGGGCTCGGAGGAAGCCCGGGCCCTTCTTCGGAGGTAGGATGCGCTGGTTCAAGCAAAAGCAAAGATGGCTGGACGCCCTGATCTTCTTGCTCATCGCCCTGGTGGCGGCGGGGGTCGTTCTTTACCTCACCGGGGTCAACCCCTTTGCCCGCCCCCAGGCGGCTCCCCCGCCCGCTCCCCAAACCTCCCCTTCGCCCCCTCCGGCCCAGGCCTCGCCCCAGTCCGCCCTCAAGGAGGCGAAGCCTTCGGAGCCCGTGGTCACCGTGATGCCCCTTCCCCAGGCCCCGGAGGCCACCCCGTCCCGGCCGGAGCAGACCCCCCCGTCCAAGCCCCAGGAGGCCACCCCGACCAAGGAGAAGCCCTCCCCGGCCCCCGCCTCTCGCGCTCCGGAGGGGCGCCACCGGGTGGTGGTGGGGGCCTTCGCCAGCCCAGAAAACGCCGCCCGGCTGGAGCGGGAGCTCAAGGAGCGGGGTTACCCGGTGCGCCTCGAGGCCAGCGGCTCTCTCACCCGGGTGGTGGTGGGCCCCTACGCCAGCGAGGAGGAAGCGAGGCGGGTGGCCCAAGCCCTTTCGGCCTACGGGGCCCAGGTCTACCGGGGCCAGGCCCCGGCCCCCGCGCCCGAGGGGAGCGTGTACCTGCAGGTAGGGGCCTTCCAGAGGGAGGAGAACGCCCTGGCCCTGGCGGGCAAGCTTAAAGAGGCGGGGCTTCCCGTGGTGCTGGTGAAGGACGGCGTGTACCGGGTCCGGGTGGGGCCGGTAGCCCCCGAGGAGAAGGAGGCTCTGAAGGCGCGGGTGGAGGCCCTGGGCCTCCAGGCTTTGGAGGTGCGATGAAGGTTCCTAGCGCCGCCATAAGCCGTCTGGTGACCTACCTCCGCATCCTGGAGGAGCTGGAGGCCAAGGGCATCCACCGCACGAGCTCGGAGCAACTGGCGGAGGAGGCCCAGGTGACCGCCTTCCAGGTGCGGAAGGACCTCTCCTACTTCGGTTCCTACGGCACCCGGGGCGTGGGGTACACCGTACCCGTCCTCAAGCGGGAGCTCCGCCACATCCTGGGCCTGAACCGCAGATGGGGCCTTTGCATCGTGGGCATGGGCCGCCTGGGGAGCGCTCTCGCCGACTACCCGGGCTTCGGGGAGAGCTTTGAGCTGAGGGGCTTCTTTGACGTGGACCCGGAGAAGGTGGGCCGGCCGGTGCGGGGCGGGGTGATTGAGCCCGTGGACCTCCTGCCCCAGCGGGTTCCCGGGCGGATAGAGATCGCCCTTCTCACCGTGCCCCGGGAGGCGGCCCAGGAGGCGGCGGACCGGTTGGTGGCGGCGGGGATCAAGGGCATCCTCAACTTCGCCCCGGTGGTCCTCGAGGTGCCCAAGGAGGTGGCGGTGGAGAACGTGGACTTCCTGGCCGGGCTTACGCGGCTCTCTTTTGCTATACTTAATCCCAAGTGGCGGGAGGAGATGATGGGATGAGAGGCTTCAAGCTCCTGCCAATCCCCTTTTTGCTGGTCCTTCTTGCGGGTTGCGGCAACCTCTCCAGCGGTGGGGTGATCTTTGGTGGACCCACGGTGCTGGTGTCGCGGGAGAACTTCTCCCTTAGCACCGAAACGGACCAGAACGGCAACACCTTCTACATCTACGGCTACACCCTCGCCCTCTTCACCCTACCCGGCTCGGGGGTCGGGTCCGTGGTCCTCCTGGACGCCTCGGACAACCCCGTGGACGTGCCCTTCACGATTCCCCAGGCCTGTCCACCCCTGAACCCAAACCCCTGTGGTCCCTACACCCGGAGCTACCAGAAGCGGGTTTCCGCACCCCTGGCTCCCGTCCAGGTGGTCAAGTACCGCACCGTTTCCGCCAACGGGCAGTCCAAGGTGATTTCCCTCCCTGCCCCTATAGAGATTTACTGAGCCTCAGGGAAAGGTGGCCCGGCCTGCCCGGCGTATACTCAGGGGCATGGGGTTCATCGCCCTCCCCACCCTCGAGCCTCTCCTCCGCCGCTTTGAAGAGGCGCTTTCTGAGCTTGTCCAGTCCGAGGTCCTCTTCATCCGCCTCATCCACCAGGACCTGGTGACGGCGGGGGGGAAGAGAATCCGGCCGAGGCTCGTGTTCCTGGCCTCGAGGGCCCTCGGGGGGGCGCCTTTTGAGCTGGAGCTCGCCCTGGCGGTGGAGCTCCTCCACTCCGCCACCCTCCTCCACGACGACCTCATTGACGAGGCCGAGACCCGGCGGGGCAAGGAGGCGGCCTTCCGCAAGTACGGGAACGCCGTCTCCGTGCTCTCCGGGGACTTCCTCCTCTCCCGGCTCCTTCACGTCATCGCCAAGATGGGGCGGATGGAGCTCGTGGAGCGCTTCGCCCAGGTGGCCAAGACCCTCTCCGAGGGGGAGGTTCTCCAGTTCCAGGTGGCGGCCCTGGAGGACTACTCCCTGGAGAACTACGAGCGGATCATCACCGCCAAGACCGCGGTCCTCATGGCCCTCGCCACGGAGGGCCCCGCCCTCCTTCTCGGGGCGGAAAGCGGGGTGCGGGAGGCCCTCTACCGCTTTGGCCTTCTCTACGGCCAGGCCTTCCAGATGCGGGACGACTACCTGGACCTGATGGGCACCCCGGAGGCCCTGGGGAAACCCGTGGGGGGGGACCTAAGGGAGGGCAAGGCCACCCTCATCCCCCTCCTCCTCATGGAGCGCTACCCCGAGGTGCGGGAGATCCTGAGGCGGAGGGGAAGGGAGCCTGGGGATCTGGAGCGCCTCAAGTCCTTGGCCCGGGAAAGCGGGGTGGCGGAGGAGGTGGAGGCCCGCATCCGGAAGCGGGCGGAGGAGGCGGTGGCGGCCTTAAGGCCCCTCCCCCCCTCGCCCTTCAAGGCAGCCCTCGAGGAGCTGGCCCTGCGCGAGGCGGAGAGGCTCTCCTAGGGGGTATAATCCCCCTCGGTGATGCTATGAGCCTGCCCGCCTACCGACCTCCCGAGGACCCGGGCCTCTGGGAGGCTTTTTTGGAGCGGCTGGAGAGGACCTTGAGGGTGGCCCCCCTCCACCCCACCACGGTGGAGTACCTGACCCACCCCAAGCGGCTGGTCACGGTCTCCCTCCCCGTGGTCATGGACGACGGCAAGGTGCGGGTCTTCCAGGGCTTCCGGGTGGTGCACGACATCGCCCGCGGGCCCGCCAAGGGCGGGGTGCGCCTCCACCCCTCCGTCACCTTAGGCCAGACGGCGGGCCTCGCCGCCTGGATGACCTTGAAGGCGGCGGTCTACGACCTTCCCTTCGGCGGGGCGGCGGGCGGGGTGGCCGTGGACCCCGGGCTCCTTTCCCCGAGGGAGCTTGAGCGCCTGGTGCGCCGCTACACCGCCGAGCTGGTCAACCTTATCGGCCCGGATATGGACATCCTGGGCCCCGACCTGGGCACCGACGAGCGGGTCATGGCCTGGATCATGGACACCTACTCCATGACCCTGGGCTCCACGGTGCCCGGGGTGGTGACGGGCAAGCCTCACGCCCTGGGGGGCACCGAGGGCCTGGACGACGCCGCGGGGTTAGGGGTGGCCTTGATCCTAAAGGAGTTCGCCCGGAGATGGGGGTTTCCCCTGGAGGGCGCCCGGGTGGCGGTCCAGGGCTTTGGCCAGGTGGGCGGGGCCTTTGCCCTCCACGCCCAGCGGATGGGCCTTAAGGTGGTGGCGGTCTCCACCTCCCGGGGGGCGATGTACCAGGAGGAGGGGCTTCCCGTGGAGGAGGTGCTGGCCCATTACGAGGCCACGGGGGTCCTCCCCCGCCACGACCTGGACCCGGAGGAGCTTCTGGCCCTGCCCGTGGACTACCTGGTGCTGGCGGCCCTGGAGGGGGCTTTGGACGGGGAAAGGGCCAAGAGGGTCCAGGCCCAAGCGGTGCTGGAGGCGGCCAACTTCGGCCTCACCCCGGAGGGGGAGGCCTACCTCCTGGGCAAGGGAGTACGGGTGGTTCCCGACCTCCTTACCGGAGGTGGGGGGCTTCTGGCGAGCTATCTGGAGTGGGTGCAGGACCTCAACATGTTCTTCTGGAGCGAGGAGGAGGTGCGCCATAGCTTCGCCAAGAGCGTGGCCAAGGCGGTGGCCGAGGTGTGCGAGAGGGCCGAGGCCCTTTCCACGGACCTCCGCGCTGGGGCCATGGTCCTGGCCCTGGAGCGGGTGAACGAGGCCACGCGGCTTAGGGGCGTGTACCCCTGAAGGAGCGTGTATGAGAAGCGAACCCCTTTCCTACCTGGGCAAAGACGGCGGTCCTTGGGAGATCTTCACCGAGCAGGTGGACCGGGTGGTGCCTTACCTGGGGCGGCTCGCTCCCCTGGCGGAAAGCCTGAAGCGGCCCAAGCGCATTCTCATCGTGGACGTGCCCATCCACCTGGACGACGGCACCGTGGCCCACTTTGAGGGCTACCGGGTACACCACAACACCGCCCGGGGGCCCGCCAAGGGCGGGGTGCGCTACCACCCCGAGGTGACCCTTTCCGAGGTCATGGCCCTGGCCGCCTGGATGACCATCAAGAACGCCGCCGTGGGCCTGCCCTACGGGGGCGGGAAGGGCGGGGTGCGGGTGGACCCCAAGAAGCTTTCCCCGGGGGAGCTTGAGCGCCTGACCCGCCGCTACACCTCGGAGATCGGGATCCTCCTCGGCCCTGACCGGGACATCCCCGCCCCCGACGTGAACACCGGGGAGCGGGAGATGGCCTGGATGATGGACACCTTCTCCATGAACGTGGGCCGCACCGTGCCCGGGGTGGTCACGGGGAAGCCCATCGCCCTGGGGGGGTCCCTGGGCCGAAAGGACGCCACGGGGAGGGGGGTCTTCATCACCGCGGCGGCCGCGGCGGAGAAGATCGGGCTTCAGGTGGAGGGGGCCCGGGTGACCCTCCAGGGCTTCGGCAACGTGGGGAGCGCCGCCGCCCGGGCCTTCCACGACCACGGGGCCCGGGTCATCGCCGTGCAGGACCACACCGGGACCATCTACAACGAGGCGGGCGTTGACCCCTACGACCTGCAGCGCTACGTGGCGGAGATGGGGGGGGTGCGGGGCTACCCCAGGGCCGAGCCCTTGCCCAACCCCGAGTTTTGGGCCATACCCACGGAGTTCCTCATTCCCGCCGCCTTGGAGAAGCAGATCACCGAGCAGAACGCCTGGCGCATCCAGGCCCGGATCGTGGCCGAGGGGGCGAACGGCCCCACCACCCCCGCCGCCGACGACATCCTCTTGGAGAAGGGGGTGCTGGTGGTTCCGGACGTGATCGCCAACGCCGGGGGCGTGACGGTGAGCTACTTTGAGTGGGTCCAGGACTTCAACTCCTATTTCTGGACGGAGGAGGAGATCAACGCCCGCCTGGAAAGGGTGCTCCGCAACGCCTTTGAGGCGGTGTGGCAGGTGAGCCGGGAGAAGAAGATCCCCTTGCGCACCGCCGCCTACGTGGTGGCGGCCACCCGGGTCCTCGAGGCCCGGGCCCTTAGGGGCCTCTACCCTTAAGCTATCCCCGTGGACTGGCCCCGCTTCGGCCGCGTGGTCCTCAAGCCCTTTTCCGCGGGGCTTTCCGAAGCGGAGTGGAAGGCCCTCTACGAGACCTTCCGCGACCCCGAGGTGGCGGAGTGGAACGGCTCAAGCCCCATACGCTCCCCCTTTTGGCTCTTCAAGCGCCTGGTTCTGGCGGAGGCCCGGAGAAAGGACCGCCAGGCCTTCGTCATCCTGGACGAGCGGGGGGAGTACCTCGGCACCCTGGAGCTTTACGACCTCACCCCGGAGGAGGCCACCTTGGGCATCCTCATCGGGAGGAAGGAGCGCTGGGGGCGGGGCTACGGCACCGAGGCGGTGCGGGCGGCCTTGGACTACGCCTTTCGCGTCCTGGGCCTGAGGCGGGTGAAGCTCAGGACCTTCGCCCACAACCTCCGCGCCAGGCGGGCCTTCCAGAAGGCGGGCTTCCGCGAGGTGGGCGTGGTCCCGGGCCCCAGGGGGAGGGAGGACGTGCACATGGAGGTGCGCCGTGAGGATCTTGGCCCCGAGGCTTAGGGAGGAGGTCTTCGCCCTCCTGCCCGAGGGGGTGGAGGTGCGCTTTCTGGACGAGCCCTGGCCGAAGGCGGCGGACCTCTTCATTCCCCCTTACGGCCAGGAGGAGGTGGTGCGGAAGGTGTTGGCGGAGGTGGAGGTCAGGGTGGTCCAGACCCTCTCCGCCGGGGTGGACTGGATCCTCCCCCTCCTCCCCGAGGGGGTGGTCCTCTGCGACGGCTCCGGCATCCACGACGCCCCCGTGGCCGAGTGGGTGGTCCTGGCCCTCCTCGCCCTCCTCAAGGACCTCCCCGGTTTCCTCGAGGCCCAACGGGAAGGGCGCTGGGCCCCGAGGCGGCTTTCCGACCTGGAGGGGAAGAGGGTCCTCCTTTTGGGCTTTGGGTCCATCGGGAAGGCGGTGGCGGAGCGGCTTAGGCCTTTTGGGGTGGAGCTTCTTCCCGTGGCCCGCCGCCCCCGCCCCGGGGTCTACGCCCGGGAGGACCTGCCCCACCTCCTCCCCCAGGCGGACGCCGTGGTCCTCCTCCTCCCCCTCACCCCCGAGACCCGAAGGCTCGTGGACCGGGACTTCCTCGCCCGGATGAAGGAGGGGGCCCTCCTGGTGAACGCGGGAAGAGGCGCTCTTGTGGACACGGAAGCCCTCCTGGAGGCCCTGGAGGCGGGGCGGGTGCGGGCCTTCTTGGACGTCACCGACCCCGAGCCCCTTCCCCAGGGCCACCCCCTCTGGCGGGCCCAGGGGGCGGTGATCACCCCCCACGTGGCCGGGCTTTCCGAGGGGTTTTCCCGCCGGGCGGCCCGCTTCCTCGCCGAGCAGGTGGGGCGGTACCTCCGGGGGGAGCCCCTCCTCAACGTGGTGCGGGAGGGGTATTAGGGTGGAAGTCATCCTTCACGGCGACCTCCGCCGCTTTGGCGAGCGGTTCCAGGTGGAGGCCAGGACCCCGAGGGAGGCCCTAAAGAAGCTGGGGATCCCCCTGGAGGAGGCCTGGCTCCTCGCCGTGGGGGACAAGGCGGTGGGCCTGGACGAGGAGGTGGAGGGCCCCCTCGAGGTCTACCCCCCCATCGCCGGGGGGTGGTATACTTGAGGTCCTGCCGCAAGGGGCAGGGGGCGCCAAAGGGGGGGAGCCGCCCAACGCCCACCCCGCGTGGAAAGGAGAAGCGTGCAGAAGAAGGACCTCCTCTCTACGCCCGTGGAGCCCATAGACATCAAGGCCTTTGACGCCGGGCCCATCCTCGAGGCCATGGGCAAGACGGCCTTCCAGGCCAGGAACCTCCACCGCGCGGCGGAGATCTACCTGGAGATGCTCCAGGACGACTGCGCCGTCATCCTCACCCTGGCGGGGAGCCTGGTCTCCGCGGGCCAGGGCCTGATCGTCCACGACCTCATCCGGAAGGGCCTGGTGGACGTCGTCGTGGCCACGGGGGCCAACATCGTGGACCAGGACTTCTTTGAGGCCTTGGGCCACCGCCACTACCAGGGGGACCCGAAGGCCGACGACGAGGCCCTAAGGCGGCTTTGGATTGACCGCATCTACGACACCTACATTGACGAGGAGGAGCTGAGGCACACCGACTACACCATCGCCGAAATCGCCGACGGCCTAAAGCCCCGCCCCTACTCCAGCCGGGAGTTCCTCTGGCACATGGGCCGCTACCTGGCGGAGCGGGGCCTGGGGGAGAGGAGCATCGTGCGGGCGGCCTACGAGGAAGGGGTGCCCATCTTCGTCCCCGCCTTCTCCGACTCCTCCGCGGGCTTCGGCCTCGTCTACCACCAGGTGAAGCGCCCCGAGGCCCACGTGACCATAGACTCCGTGGCCGACTTCCGCGAGCTCACCGAGATCAAGCTGAAGGCCGGGACCACGGGGCTCGTGATGCTCGGGGGCGGGGTGCCCAAGAACTTCGCCCAGGACATCGTGGTGGCCGCCGAGGTCTTGGGCCACCGGGTGGAGATGCACAAGTACGCCATCCAGATCACCGTGGCCGACGAGCGGGACGGGGGGCTTTCCGGCTCCACCCTCTCCGAGGCGCAAAGCTGGGGCAAGGTGGACGCCGCCCTCTCCCAGATGGTCTTCGCCGAGGCCACCCTGGCCTTCCCCCTCCTTGCCTCCTACATTTGGCACCGCGCCCCCGCGCGGGCCAAGCGCCGCTACGCCGACCTCTTCCTGAGGGAGGTTCCGGCTTAGGCCATCGGGCGGGCGGGGGGCGCTTTACCGCCCCCCGCCTTTTTGGTAGACTCCCGGCAAATGCCCGAGGAGCTCAGGCTTTTCCTGAAGGAGCGCTTCGGCGTCCAGGGGCCCCTTCCCCCCGGGCGCTTTGAGGCCGAGCTCGCCAAGCAGCTGGGAAGCCCGGCCAAGCGGGCCCCCCTCCTCAAGGCCTGGCGGGCCTACCTGGGGGGTGGGGGGCGGGAGGCGGTGCGAAGTTTCTACCGGGAGGTCCTCAAGGTCCCCAAGGGGGAGGCCCTGGTCTACGGGATGCACCTCCCCTTCCTGGAGTTCTACGCCAAGGAGGTGCCCTCCCGGGTGGAGGGGCGGGTCCTGGAGGTGGGGCCTTTCACCGGGGCCCTGGTGGGCTTCCTGCAAAGGCAGCGCCCCGACCTGGAGTGGCACGCCCTGGAGGGGGTGGAGGAGGCGGTGGAGGTGGGCAGGAAGAGGGTGCCGGAGGTGGCCTGGCACCTGGGCTGGGCGGAGGAGGCCGAGCTTCCCCCCTTTGACACCCTGCTTCTCCTCTCGGTCTTTCCCGAGGGGCTCGTGGACCAGGACCTGGAAAGCCGCCTGGCTCCGGAGGCCTTCTGGAAGCGCTTCGCCTTCTTTGAGCGCCTGCCCCTCTTCCTCCGCCTCCTCCGTCCCGGGGGGCTTCTCGTCTACGGGCACGGGCCCTTTTTGGGCAAGAGCCCGGAAGGGGTGGAGGAGGGGCTCAGGCGCCTAGGTTTCGCCGAGGTGGAGCGGGTGGGGGAGGGGGAGTACTTCCTCGTCCTCGCCCGGAGGCCCGAGGCCCTGGCGGAGGCCTTCGTGGGGGAGGCCTTGGAGGAGCCTTGGGAGGAGCCCGAGCCCGTTTTGGCGCGGGGGGTGGACCTCGAGGAGGTGCGGACCCTTTTGGAGGCGGGCAACCACAAGGAGGTCCTGGCCCGCCTGCCCGAGGAGGCGGCGGGGGAGGCGGCCTACCTCCGGGGCCGGGCCCTCTTGGCCCTCTCCCGCTACGCCGAGGCGGAGGAGGCCTTAAGGCGGGCCCTCTCCGAGGAGGCGGAGGACCTTAGGGCCTTGGTCCTCGTGGAGCTCGGGGAGTACGAGAGGGCGAGGAGCCGCCTCGAGGCCCTGGCGGTGCGGGGCGGGCGGTACCGCCTGGCCCTGGGCCGGGTCTACCTGGCCCAGGGGCGGTACGCCGACGCCCTCCGGCAGTTCGTGGAGTCGGGCCTCCTCGAGGCCGAGGTCTACATCCAAGAGGCCCTGGAGCGCATCACCGACAGGATGCGCCGCTACGCCCGGGAGGGGGAGTGGACCGAGGTGAGCCGTCGGGCGGAGTTCGTGGAGGACCTCTCCCCGGGCCTCCTCACCCGGGAGATGCTTCGGCTTGGCCTAAGAGCGGCCCTTTTCCAAGGGCTCTTCGCCCGTGCCGAGCGCTACGCCAGGAGGCTCGCCGATTGGGACGAGGCCGAGGGGTTCTTGGGATTGGCCCTGAGCGCCCTCCGCCTCCGCACCCCCCTGGACTACCGGGGAGAGGACCTGAAGGCCGTGGAGCCCTACCTCACCGAGACCCTGAGCCGGGCGGAGATCCCCGAGGCCTCCTTGCTCCTCGGCATCCTCCGTCAGCGGGAAGGGCGCATGGCCGAGGCCCTTTACCTTCTGGAGCAGGCGGCCCGCCACGGGGAAGGGGAGGTGGCGGGGATGGCCTTCCACCACCTGGCCGAGGTAAAGCGGGCCCTAGGTCGCCCTCTTCGGGAGGTCCTTGGAGACCACAAGCGGGCCCACGCCCTAAGGGCCTACCCCGCCCCCTACCTCTTCCGCCTGGCCCGGGAGGCCCTGGAGGGGGGGGAGGAGGTGCTCGCCCGGGAGCTCCTTTCCCGGGCCCGGGACGCCGGGCTCGAGGCCGTGGCCGAGGAGGACCTCCTGGGACTCCTGCACCTTCTGGAGAGGCTGGAGGGGCCTTGGGCCGCCTTCAGCGTCCTCTACCAGGCCCTAAGCCACACGCCGCAGCCGCCCCTGGAGCTTCTGGCCTTGGCCTACCGGCTCTCCCGGGCCTTCCGGGAAAGCCCCGAGGCCGAGACGGCGCGGGGGCAGTACCTGGCCGCCCTCTACGGGGCGGGGAGGGCGGCGGAAGCGGAGGCCCTTCTCCTTTCCGAGCTCCAGGAGCACTCCCAGGCCCTGGAGGTCCTCTTTGACCTGGCCGAGCACCACGAGGCCCAGGGGGACTGGCGCCGGGCGGCGGAGTACTGGCAGAAGGCCCTGGAGGTGGCCCTTTACCGGGAGAAGGACCTGGCCCTGGCCCGGGAGATCCTTAGGAACCTCCTCTTCCTCAAGCCCCACGACGAGAGCCTGGCCCTCTACCTGGAGGAGCTTAAGGCGGTGGGGAAGGGCTTGAAGGCCCTGGGAGAGGAGGCGCCCCCCTTGCCCGAATCGCCCGGAAAACTCCTGGAGGAGGACCTCCCGAGGTTCCACGGGGAGCACCTCCTGGTGGTGGGGGGGCACACCCAGCTCCGTAGCCGCCTCGTTCCCTTTTTGGAGGCCCGGGGCCTCAAGGTGGACTGGTACGACGCCGACAGCGCCGGGGTGGGAAAGGAGGCCCTGAGGCGCATCCTGAGCCGCCTGGAGAAGGCCCACGGCCTCATGATCGTCTCCAGCTACGTGGGCCACGACCTCTCCGAGCCCGTGCGCCTCGAGGCCGAGCGCCTGGGGGTGCCGGTGCACGTCATCCCGGGCCGGGCCCGGGGGGCCACGGGGTTCTTGAGGGCCCTCAAGGCCTTCGCCCCGGAGGTCTTCAAGAAGGCCCTTAAAGGGGTACAGTAGGGGCTATGGAGGCCTTGGCCCTTGGCTACTCCCCCTGCCCCAACGACACCTTCATCTTCTACGCCCTGGCCCACGGCCGGGTGGAAAGCCCCGTTCCCTTGGAGCCCGTCCTGGAGGACGTGGAGACCCTGAACCGCTGGGCCCTGGAGGGGAGGCTTCCCCTCACCAAGCTCTCCTACGCCGCCTACGGCCGGGTGCGGGACCGGTACGTGGCCCTAAGGAGCGGGGGGGCCTTGGGGAGGGGGGTGGGGCCCCTCCTCGTGGCCAGGCGCCCCCTCCCCCGCCTCGAGGGGGCCAGGGTGGCCGTCCCAGGCCGGAACACCACCGCCTTCTTGCTCCTCTCCCTCTACGCCCAGGGCTTCCACCCCGTGGAGGTGCGCTACGACCAGATTCTCCCCCTGGTGGCCCAGGGAGAGGTGGAGGCGGGCCTCATCATCCACGAAAGCCGCTTCACCTATCCAAAGTACGGCCTGGTAAAGCTCTTGGACCTCGGGGAGTGGTGGGAGGCGGAAACCGGCCTACCCCTGCCCCTCGGGGCCATCCTGGCCCGGCGGGACCTGGGGGAGGGGCTCATCCTTGAGCTGGACCGGGCGGTGCGCCGGAGCCTGGAGTACGCCCTGGCCCACCCCGAGGAGGCCCTGGACTACATGAAGGCCCACGCGAAGGAGCTTTCCGAGGAGGTCATCTGGGCCCACGTGCGCACCTACGTGAACGGCTTCAGCCTGGACGTGGGAGAGGAGGGGGAGCGGGCCGTGGCGCGCCTCTTCGCCGAGGCCGAGGCCCGGGGGCTCGTTCCCCCTTCGGCCGCCCCCCTTTTTCTGTAGACCATGCTCCAGGGGCTACCTCCCGAGGCGCGCAAGGAGGCCGCCGGGGTCTTCCAGCCCCTCAGGGTGCGCCGGGGGGCCCTTCTCTACGCCGAGGGGGACCGGGCCGATGGCCTCTACCTGGTGCGGGAAGGCCTCCTGTTGCTGGAGCGCTTGGGCCCCGCCGAGGAGCCCGCCACCTTGGGGGTGGTGGGCCCGGGGGAGCTTTTGGGGGAGGAGGCCCTGGTGGGGGAGGCCAGGCGGCGCGCCGGGGCCGTGGCCCTCACCTACGGCGAGCTCCTCTTCGCCCCCAAGGACCGGCTTGACCCCCTTTGGGCCCGCTTTCCCCAGGTGGGGGCCTGGCTCCTCGAGGCCCTCTACCGCCGCCTGCGAGCGGCGGAGGAGAGGCTTTGGGAGGTGCGCCACCTCTCCGTGGCCCAGCGCCTGGCCCGGTTCCTCCTCCGCCTGGGGCGGGAGGGGGAGGTGGTCCTCTCCCACCAGGACCTGGCCCGCATGGTGGGGGCCACCCGGGAAACCGTGACCAAGCTCCTGGGGGAGTGGGCCCTGGAGGGCTGGGTGGAGCTGGGCTACCGCCGGGTGGAGGTCCTGGACCCCAAGGCCCTTGCCCGCCTGGCGGAGGCGCTTTAGGCTCTAAAGCATGGAGCCCGCCCTGCTGGCCCGCCTTTTGAACCTGCCCCAAGGGGAGGAGGCCCTAAGGTCCCGCCTGGGCCGAAAGGGCCACCCCAGGCTTGGGGAGGCCCTTGGGGCCTACCTTGAGCGCCTTCAGGCCCCGGAGGAAGCCTTCAGGGCCCTGAAGCGCCTCGAGGCGGGGGCGGTGGTCACCGGCCAGCAGGCGGGGCTTCTCGGGGGGCCCGCCCTCACCTTCTACAAGGCCCACACCGCCTTGGGCCTGGCGGAGCGGGTAGGGGCGGCCGGGGTCTTTTGGGTGGCCTCCCAGGACCACGACGTGGAGGAGGTGCGCCACCTCCACCTCCTCGTGGACGGGGAGGTGCGCACCCTTTCCCTTCCCTTCCCCCCCCTGCCCGCGGGGCGCCTTTCCCTGGAGCCTCACCGCAAGGCCATCGCCGACTTCCTCGGCCCTTGGGCGAAGGACCCCCGCCTGGTCTACGCCCTGGAGGCGGGGACGCTTTCCGAGTTCTTCGCCCGGGTCCTCCTGGCCTTTTTGGGGGAGCGGGGGCTCCTCCCCTTTGACCCCATGGCCGAGGAGCTCGCCCCCCTCTTCCAGGAGGCCCTGGAGCGGGAGCTAGAAGACCCCTTGGCGAGCGCCGAGGCCATCAACCGGGAGGCGGAAAGGGTCCGGGGCCTTGGGGGGAAGGCCCCTCTTCGGCGCAAGCCCGGGGCCACCAACCTCTTCCTGGAAACAGACCAAAGACGCCTCCTCTTCTACGAGGGCGGGGCCTTCACCGACGGGGTGCGGCGCTACACCCAGAGGGAGCTCCGGGAGATCGCCCGCGCCGACCCCTCCCGCCTCACCCCGGCGGCGGGTCTGAGGCCCGTGTTTCAGGACCTGGTCCTCCCCACGGCGGGCTTCGTGGTGGGGCCCAACGAGTTCCGCTACGTGGCGGAGCTTTCCGGGGTCTACGCCCTCTACGGCCTTCCCATGCCCGCCCTCTTCCTGAGGGTGCAGGGGGTGGTGCTGGAGCCCCCCATCCTTCGCATCCTAAAGCGGTACCGCCTGGACCCCTGGGCCTTCGTGGAGCGGGGAGAGGGGGCCTTCCTCGAGGCCCTCCGGGAGGACCTGGAGGGCTTCCGGCAGGTGGAGGAGGGGCTCGCCCGGCTCCTGGAAGAGGCCCAGGCCCTGGCGGAGCGGGCCCGGGCCCTGGAGCCCACCCTGGAGCGCCCCTTCCGCCGCTTCCGGGCGAGGCTTCAGGGGGAGGGGGAGCGGCTTCTTCGGAAGGTGCTCCGCGCCCGGCTTTCCCGGGATGCGGTGTTTTTCCACCACCTGGAGCGCTTAAGGCGCCACCTCCTTCCCCTGGGGCTTCCCCAGGAGCGCGTTTTCCCCTACGCCATGTACGCCTTGCGCCACCAAGACGCTTTGCGGAGCCTGGAAGAGGCGCCCTTAGAGGGGCGGGCGGTGCTGGTCCTGGGGTAGGATGGAAGGCCGATGCGCGGCTTTTTCCGGCTTTTCCTCCTTCTCCTCGCCCTCTTTTCCGGGCGGGGCCAGGGGCAGGACCTATGGCTTCGGGTCCTCCTCCGGGAGGCGCCCTTGGGCCAGGAGGTGGTCCTCAGGCTCCCCGAGGGGAAGGTGCGGGCCTGGGCCACGCCCCAGGGGGTGGCGGTGGAGGGAAGGGTCTACCCCTTCCTTGACCTTCCCGCCCCCTATTTCGCCCTGGGAGGCCGGGTCTACCGGGGCGGGGTGCGCCTCCTCGCCCAGGGGGGGAAGCTTCTCGTGGTGAACCTCGTTTCCCTGGAGGACTACCTCCTCGGGGTCCTGCCGGGGGAGATGCCCGAGGGCTTTCCCCTGGAGGCCCTGAAGGCCCAGGCGGTGGTGGCCCGCACCTTCGCCGTAAGCCGCCTGAACCCCAAGGCCCCTTACGACCTCTGCGCGGGCGAGCGCTGCCAGGTCTACCTGGGCTTTTCCGCCGAAAAGGAACGGTACCGGGCGGCGGTGGCGGCCACCCGGGGCCAGGTCCTGAGCTACGGGGGAAGGGCCATCTCCGCCCTCTATCACGCCGACTCCGGGGGGATGACGGCGGGAAACGAGGAGGTCTTCGGCCAGGCCCTGCCCTACCTCCGCCCCCGCCCCGACCCCTACGCCAAGGGCCCCAAAAGCCTTTGGCGGATGCGGGTGGAAAAGGCCCGAGCGGCCAAGGTGCTCCGGGCTCTGGGGTTCCGTCCGGCGGGGGAAGACCCTCCCCGGGTTCTGGAGCGAAGCCCCTCGGGCCGGGTGTGGCGGGTGCGGCTTCTGGGGGTGGAGCTTCGGGGCCTCGAGGCGGGCCGCTTCCTGCGCCTTCTGGGGCTTCCCTCTACCCTGGTGGAGTTCCAAGGCTTTGAGGCGTTGGGCCGGGGGCTGGGGCACGGGGTGGGACTTTCCCAGTGGGGGGCCAAGGGCATGGCCGAGGCGGGGTACGGCCACCGGGAGATCCTGGGACACTACTTCCCCGGCACCTTTCTTTCGGACCTTCTCCTAGGGGGGCTTCCGGGTCCGGCCTTGGCCCTTCGCTAGGCCATGTGGATCCCCACGCCCCTAGGGCCCCTCTGGCTGGAGGTTTCCCCCTTTGGGGTGCGGCGCTTGGAGCCCGTCCTTTTTCTCCGGGGAGAGGAGGCAAGGGGCTCCCTAGCCCGTGCCGTGCGGGAGAGGGTGGAGGCCTACTTCGCCGGGGAGCGCCTGAACTTTTTGGACCTGCCCCTGGACTACGCCGGCTTCTCCCCGGCCCGGGTAGCGGTCTACGAGCGGGTGCGGCGCATTCCCTACGGAAAGACGGAAAGCTACGGGCGCCTGGCCCGGGAGCTCGGTCTCGCTCCCCGGGCCGTGGGGGCGGCCCTTAGGGCCTGCCCCTTTTTCCTCCTGGTGCCCGCCCACCGGGTGATCCACGCCGATGGTCGGCTTGGGGGGTTTCAGGGCCAGGAGGGGCTGAAGCGCTGGCTCCTCGCCTTTGAAGGGGCCTTAGACCTCCACCCAGACCGCTAGGGAAAAGGGGGGAAGCTCGGGGCCACAGAGGCGCCCCCCCATGGGGGTACAGGCCTTCCCCGAGAGGAGGTCCACCGCCTGGGCTCCCCGGGGCAGGGCCCCGTGCAGGGGGAAGTCCTGGCGGAAGGGGTGGGGGGTGGCGTTCGCCACCACCAGGTAGGGCCCGCGGGTGAAGGCCAGGTGGCCGTCCTGGGCGTAGACGCGCCGGTAGGGGGCGGTGCGCAGGAGGGGGTGGTCCTTGCGTAGCCTCGCCATCCGCCGCACCGCCTCCCAAAGCTCCCTCCGCCAGCGGGCTTCCTCCCAGACCATCCCGCCCCGGTTATCCGGGTCGTGGCCCCCTTCCATGCCCACCTCTTCCCCGTAGTAGACCGTGGGGTTTCCGGGCAGGAGGAAGAGGAGGGAAAGGGCGAGCCTCGCCCGCTCCACGCTTCCCCGCATCAGGCTGAGGAGGCGAGGGGTGTCGTGGGAGGTGAGGAGGTTCATCTGGGCCCGGACCACCTCGGGGCGGTAGCGGCCAAAGAGGTCCTCCAGCCGATGGCTGAAGGCCAGGGCCTGGAGGGGTTCAACGGGCCCAAGCCCCGAGCGGGCGGCGAGCTCCCGGTCCAGGGCCTCCCCCCCCACGAAGCCCAGGAGGGCCCGGGCGAGGGGGTAGTTCATCACCGCGTCAAACATGTCCCCCTGGAGCCAGAAATCCGCCTCCTCCCAGATCTCCCCCACCAGGTAGGCCTCGGGGTTCGCCCCCTTGACCCTGCGCCGGAACTCCCGCCAGAACTCGGGGTCTGGGATCTCGTTCGGCACGTCCAGGCGCCAGCCGTCTATCCCGAAGCGAATCCAGTGCTCGGCCACGGAAAGCAGGTATTCCCGCACCGCCGGGGTCTCCACCTTGAGCTTGGGCAGCTCGGGGTTGCCCCACCAGGCCTCGTAGTTGGGCTCGAGGCCGTAGGCGTTGAGGGGGAAGCCCTTCACGTGGTACCAGTCCCGGTAGGGGCTCGCCTCCCCGTTTTCCAGGAGGTGCTGGAAGGCGAAAAAGCCCCTTCCCGTGTGGTTGAAGACCCCGTCCAGGATGACCCGGACCCCGTGGGCGTGGGCCACCTCCAAGAGGTGGCGGAGGGCGGCGTTGCCTCCCAGGAGGGGGTCCACCTGGAAGTAGTCCACGGTGTGGTAGCGGTGGTTGGCGGTGGAGGCGAAGACGGGGTTGAGGTAGAGGGCCTCCACCCCCAGGTCCAGGAGGTAGGGAATCTTCTCCGCCACGCCCCAAAGCGTTCCCCCCTTGAAGCCCCTTAGGGTGGGGGGGGCTTCCCAGGGCTCAAAGGGTCCCGTAGGGGCGGGCCTGCCCGGGGGGCCTGCCCGGAAGAAGCGGTCGGGGAAGATTTGGTAAAAGAAGGCGCCCTGGTACCAGGCCATGGGGGAGAGTGTACCACGGGGAGAAGGTGCCCAGATCACAAAAATCCTTGCCGGGGCCGGGGGCTTTTGGTATCCTCCCGGGGTGAGGGGTATGCGGGGCCAGCTCTTCGTCATGACCGGGGCCAGCGGGGTGGGGAAGGGCACGGTGCGGGCCAAGGTCCTGGAGCGCACCCGCCTTTTCTACTCCATCTCCATGACCACCCGTCCCCCCCGCCCGGGGGAGCGGCACGGGGTGGACTACTACTTCGTGGACCGGCCCACCTTTGAGGCCCTCCTCGCCAAAGGGGGGTTTCTGGAGCACGCCGAGTACGTGGGGCACCTCTACGGCACCCCCAAGGCCCCGGTGGAGCGGGCCTTGAGCCGGGGGGAGGACGTGCTCTTGGAGATCGAGGTCCAGGGGGCCCTCCAGGTGAAGGAGAGGATGCCCGAGGCCGTGCTCATCTTTCTGGTGCCCCCTTCCCTTTCCGAGCTCAAGCGCCGCCTGGTCTACCGGGGCACGGACGACCCCGAGAGGATTCGGAGGCGCCTGGAGCAGGCGGAAAGAGAGATCAGGAACGCCCACCGCTTTGACTACGTGGTGGTGAACGACGTGCTGGAGGAGGCGGTGCGGGACTTCCTCGCCATCCTCACCGCCGAGCGCCGCCGCACCGAGCGCATGGGGGAGGCCCTGAGCCGGGCCCTCGCCCGGGACGCGTCCTTGGAGGAGGAGCTGGAGGAGATCCTGAGGAGGAGCCATGGCGGAACCGGGGATTGACAAGCTCTTTGGCATGGTGGATTCCAAGTACCGGCTCACGGTGGTGGTGGCCAAAAGGGCCCAGCAGCTTCTGCGCCACCGCTTCAAGAACACCGTCTTGGAGCCGGAGGAAAGGCCCAAGATGCGCACCCTCGAGGGCCTCTTTGACGACCCCAACGCCGTGACCTGGGCCATGAAGGAACTCTTCACGGGCAGGCTCGTCTTCGGGGAGAACCTGGTCCCCGAGGACCGCCTGCAGAAGGAGATGGAGAGGCTCTACCCGGTGGCGGAAGAGGAGGGTTAGTGGCCCGGGTCCTGGTGGCGGTGGCGGGGGGGGTGGCGGCCATCAAGGCCCCCCACCTCCTCCGCCTCCTCCGGGCGAGGGGGCACGAGGTCCGGGTCCTGGCCACGCCGAGGGCCCTGGAGTTCATCACCCCCCTTTCCCTGGCGGTGGCCGCGGGGGGCGAGGTGGCCACGGAGGAAGCCTGGTTCCGCCCCGATGGCCGGGCCCTCCACATAGAGCTCGCCCGGTGGGCCGAGGCCGTCCTGGTGGCCCCGGCCACCGCCGACGCCATGGCCAAGGCCGCCCTTGGCCTCGCCGACGACCTCCTCTCCGCCACCCTCCTCGCCGGGGCGAAGAGGGTGGCCTGGGCTCCCGCCATGAACGAGGCCATGTGGCTTTCCCCCCAGACCCAGGCCCACGCCGAGCGGCTTAAGGCCCTGGGCCACGCCCTCTTCGGCCCCGCCTACGGCCCTTTGGCGGCGGCGGGGGAGGGAGAGGGGTGGGGGCGGATGCTGGAGCCCGAGGAACTGGTGGAGCGCCTCGAGGCCCTTCTCGCCCCTAAAGATCTAAAGGGCCTTCGCCTTCTGGTCTCCGCCGGGCCCACCCGGGAGTACCTGGACCCCGTGCGCTTCCTCTCCAACCCCTCCTCGGGCCGGATGGGCTACGCCGTGGCCGAGGCCGCCCGGGACCGGGGGGCGGAGGTGGTCCTGGTTTCGGGCCCCACTGCCCTCCCCGACCCCTGGGGAATGGAGGTGGTGCAGGTGGAAAGCGCCCTGGAGATGCGGCAGGCCATCCTGGACCGCTACCCCTGGGCCGAGGCCGTGGTGATGGCGGCGGCGGTGGCCGACTACCGGCCCGCCGAGACCCTCAAGGAGAAGGAGCCCAAGGTGGAGGCCGAGCGCCTCCTCCGCCTGGTGCCCAACCCCGACATCCTCAAGGAGCTCGGGGAGAGGAAGGAGGGCCGGATTCTGGTGGGCTTCGCCATGGAGACCGGGGAGGGCCTGGAGCGGGCCAGGGAGAAGCTAAGGCGCAAGAACCTGGACCTTATCGCCCTCAACTGGGTCAACCGGGAGGGGGTGGGCTTTGGGAGCCTGGAGAACCAGGTGGTCCTCCTCCTTAGGGACGGGCGGGTCCTGGAGCTTCCCCGCATGAGGAAGCGGGAAGTGGCCGAGCGTATACTGGATTTGGTCAAGGAGCTTAGGGGTTAAGGGATGGGTATGCGCAGCAAGGCGGAGCGGCACCGCGCCATCCAGGAGATCGTGCGCAAGGAGGAGATCGGCACCCAGAAGGAGCTGGTGGAGCGCCTGCGCCAGCTCGGGTTTGAGGTGACCCAGGCCACGGTGAGCCGCGACATCGCCGAGCTCCGCCTGGCCCGGGTGGCCCTGGGCAAGGGGCGGCACAAGTACGCCCTCCCCTCCACGGAGCTTCCCGAGGACGTGTACGAGGAGCTCAGGCGGCAGGTGGGCCTCTTCGTGAAGGACGTGGACCGGGGCGGCAACCTCTTGGTGCTCAAGACCGCCGAGGGGCACGCCTCCGGCATCGCCCTCCTCATAGACCGCCTCAGGCGGGACGAGATCGTGGGCACCCTGGCGGGGGAGGACACCATTTTGGTGGTGGCCCGCACGGAGGAGGACGCCAGGGCCTTGGAGGAGGAGTTCGGCGGGCTTCTCCTTTCGGGGAAGGCCCTGGGGAGGCCCGCCCCCTCCTAAAGCCGTGCCCGAGTTTTTCCTGAAGTCCTTCCTCACCCTTTTCGTGGTCATGGACCCGGTGGGCCTGGTGCCGGTGTTTTTGGCCCTGGCCGGGGACCGCTCCCCCAAGGAGCAGGCGCGCATCGCCCGCAAGGCGGTCCTGGTGGCGGGAGGGCTTCTCACCTTCTTTTTCTTCTTCGGCCGGGGGCTTCTGGGCTACCTGGGCATCAGCCTGGACGCCCTGCGGGTGGCCGGGGGTATCCTCCTTTTCCGCATCGCCACGGAGATGGTCTTTGCCCATCACGAGCGGGAGACGGAAGAGGAGGCCAGAGAGGCCTTGGAGCGGGCGGACATCTCCGTCTTCCCCCTGGCCATCCCCCTGATTGCGGGCCCGGGGGCCTTGGCCAGCGTGCTGGTCCTGGGAGCGGAGGCCACGCGGGTGCCCTTGGGGGTGGGGATGGTCCTCCTCACGGCCTTTCTGGTCCTGGCCCTGGCTTACCTCTTCCTGCGGGCGGCCATCCGGGTGCGCCGGGCCTTGGGGCGCACGGGGGTCAACGTGGTGACCCGGGTCCTGGGCATTCTCCTCGCCGCCTTGGCGGTGCAGTACGTGGCCCAAGGGGTCAAGGGCCTTCTTTAAACTTCTCGCGATGCGTCCGGCTTTAATACCACCCCATGCTGGCTTGCATGGGGGCCCCGGGAAAGAAGGCCCACGGCTTAGGCGAAGGATTCACAGGGGGTTTTCTAGGGTTCCTTCCCCCGCCTCGATCCCTCCTGCGCCTACCCCGTAGACGGGGGTAAGGGGCAGGGGAGGGGTTCCGCTCCACCCCTTCATCCGGGGCTTCGGGGAGGCTCAACCTTGGACCTCGGGGCGCTCTAGGAGGAGCCGGGCGTGGGAGAGGGCGGCCTCGGTGTACTGGCCGGAGAGGAGGCGGGCGAGCTCCCGCACCCTCTCTTCCCCCTCCAGGACCTCCACCCGCACCTCCTCCCCCGCCTTCACCACCTTCAGGTGGCGGTGGGCCCGGGCGGCGATCTGGGGCAGGTGGGTGACCACCAGGACCTGCCGGGTCTCGCTCAGGCGGGCCAGGCGCTCGGCCACCTTCCAGGCGGTCTCCCCGCCGAGGCCCGCGTCCACCTCGTCAAAGACCACGGTGGGGGCCTCGGCCCCCGTGAGGAGGGCGAGGGCCAGGGCCACCCGGGAGAGCTCCCCGCCGCTTGCCGCCCCCAGGGGGGCGGGGGGAAGGTGGGGGTTGGCGGAGAAGCGGAAGGCCACCTCCTCGAGGCCGAAAGGCCCCGGCTCCGGGAGGGGCTTGAGGTCCACCTGGAAGCGGGCCCTGGGAAAGCCGAGCTCGGAAAGCTCCCGCTCCATGCCCCGGGCGAGGCGCTCCGCCGCCTGCCTGCGGGCCTCGCCCAGGGCCTCGCCCGCCAGGAGGAGGGCCGCTTCCGCCTCCTCTAGGGCCCGGGCCACCTCCTCTAGCCGGGCCTCCCCTCCCTCCAGGGTGGAGAGCTCCGCCCTCGCCCGCTCCGCGTGGGCCAGCACGTCCTCCAGGGTGGGCCCGTACTTGCGCTTCAGGCGCTCCAAGAGGGCGAGGCGGGCCTCGAGGGCCGAAAGCCGCTCTGGGTCCCCCTCCAGGCCCTCCAGGTAGTCCGCAAGCTCCCGGGCCACGGCCTGGGCCCCGTGGAGGGCGGCCTCCAGGTCCTCCGCCAGGGCCTCCAGGGCCCGGTCAAACCGCCCCCCCGCCTTAAGCTCCCTAAAGGCGGCCTCCAGAGGCCCCAGGGCCTCCTCCTCCAGGAGGCCGTAGGCCCTTCCTGCCCGCTCCCTCAGGGCCTCGAGGTGGCGGAGCTTCCGGGCCTCCTCCGAAAGCTCCTCGTCCTCCCCCGGGCGGGGCTTGGCTTCGGCGATCTCCTTTAGCTGGAAGCGAAGGAGGTCCTCCCGCTCGGCTTTGGCCCTGAGGGCTTCTTCTAGGGCTTCCTTTTCGCCCTTTAGGGCCTGGTGGCGGGCGTAGGCCTCCTGGTAGCGGGCGAGAAGCTCTGGGTCCAGGAGGGCGTCCAGAAGCTCCCGCTGGCGCCTCGGGGAGAGGAGGGCGAGGGCCGCGTGCTGGGCGTGGAGGGAAAGCCACCTCTCCGCCTCCTCCTGGAGCTCCTTCAGGCTCACCACCTCCCCGTCAATGCGGGGCGTGGAGCGGCTTCCCACCCTCCGGGAGAGGACCCGCTCCTCCTTCCCCTGGAAGAAGGCGGTGACGAGAAGGCTATCCCCAAAGGGCCCCACCCTCCCCTCGGGCTTTTCCCCGAGGAGGAGGGCCAGGGCGTCCACCAGGAGGCTCTTTCCCGCCCCGGTTTCCCCGGTGAGGACGTTGAGGCCGGGGGCGAGCTCCAGGGCGGCCTCCCGGATGACGGCGAGGTTTTGCACCTCGAGGCGCCGGAGCATCCCCCTCATTGTAGGGGAAGCCTCAAGGCATGGGGTGGGCCAGGGCGAGCCTTCGGACCTCCTCCCTTAGGGCCTCCGAGGGGCCCTCCAGGAGGGCCCGGTCTATGAGCTCGGCCACGAGGGGCATCTCCTCGGGGGTGAAGCCCCGGGTGGTGATGGCCGGGGTGCCGATGCGGATCCCCGAGGTGACCCTGGGCGGCTTGGGGTCAAAGGGGATGGCGTTCTTGTTCACCGTGATCCCCACGGCGTCCAGCCTCTCCTCCGCCTCCTTCCCGGTGAGGCCCTTGGGCCGCAGGTCCACGAGGAAGAGGTGGTTGTCGGTGCCCCCGGTGACGATGCGGTAGCCCCTCTTGCCGAGCTCCTCCGCCAGCCGCTTGGCGTTTTCCACCACCAGGCGGCTATACTCCTTGAACTCGGGCTGCAGGGCCTCAAAGAAGGCCACGGCCTTTCCGGCGATGACGTGCTCCAAAGGCCCTCCCTGGATCCCGGGGAAGATGAGCTTGTCTATTTTCTTTCCGAGCTCCGGGTCCTGGGAGAGGATGAGCCCGCCCCTTGGGCCCCTCAGGGTCTTGTGGGTGGTGCTGGTGACCACGTGGGCGAAGGGAAGGGGGTTCGGGTGGAGGCCCGCGGCCACGAGCCCGGCGAAGTGGGCCATGTCCACCACCAAATAGGCCCCCACCTCGTCGGCGATCTCCCGGAAGGCCTTGAAGTCCCAGAAGCGGGGGTAGGCGCTGGCCCCGGCCACGATGACCTTGGGGCGGTGCTCCAGGGCGAGGCGGCGGACCTCCTCGAGGTCTATGCGCTCGGTGTCGGGGCGGACCCCGTAGGAGACCACCTTGTAGAGCTTCCCGGAAAAGTTCACCCGGGAGCCGTGGGTGAGGTGGCCGCCCGCGGCGAGGTCCATGCCCATGAGGGTGTCCCCCGGCTCCATCAGGGCCATGTAGACGGCCATGTTGGCCTGGGAGCCCGAGTGGGGCTGGACGTTGGCCCAGGCCGCCCCGAAGAGGGCCTTGGCCCGCTCTATGGCCAGGGACTCCACCCGGTCAATGACCTCGCACCCCCCGTAGTACCGGGCCCCGGGGTAGCCCTCGGCGTACTTGTTGGTGAGGACGCTCCCCACCGCCTCCCGCACCTGCTTGGAGACGAAGTTCTCGCTGGCGATGAGCTCCAGGCCCTCCCGCTGGCGCTTCTCCTCCAGGGCGATGAGTTCAAAAAGGGCCTCGTCCCTCAGGCTCGCGCGGACCATGGTCCGATTATAGGCCCTAGATCTGGGAGGGCTGGTAAGCTTAGGCCATGAAGGGGAATCCCTGGACCTTTCTCAAGTGGACGGCCCTCGTTATCCTCTTGGTCCTCCTCTTGGCCACCCTCCTCGTCAACTTCACCACGAGCCGCAACCTCCCCGAGCTGGTGCGGGTCCAGGTGGAGCGGTACGCCGTGTGCAGCTACTGGTTCTTCGGCTGGCACCTGGCCTCCACCGGGGCCTTCGCCTTCGCCTTCTTGCTCCTGGGCTTCCTGGGAGGGCTTTTGCTGGGCCTCTTCCTGAGGCGAAGGGCCTAAAGCTCCAGGGCGAGCTTCTCCCCTTCCAGGGGCACCCCCGCCGGGTAGCGCCCGTTGAAGCAGGCGAGGCAGATGGGCCCCCCGATGGCCCGCCTCACCCCCTCCTCCGAGAGGAAGGCCAGGGAGTCGGCCCCGATGTAGGCCCGGATCTCCTCCACGCTCTTCTGTGCGGCGATGAGCTCCTTGCGGGCGGCGGTGTCTATGCCGTAGTAGCAGGGGAAGCGGATGGGGGGGCTACTCACCCGGAAGTGGACCTCGAGGGCCCCCGCCTCCTTGAGCATCTGCACGATCCGCTTGCTGGTGGTGCCCCGCACGATGGAGTCGTCTATGAGGACCACCCGCCTGCCCTTCACCGCCCCCGTGGGGGAGAGCTTGAGCCTCGTCTTCAGGTCGCGGAGCTCCTGGGTGGGCTGGATGAAGGTGCGCCCGGCGTAGGGGTTCTTGTAGAGGCCGAACTCCAAGGGAAGCCCGCTCGCCTTGGCGTAGCCCACGGCGGCCCCGATGCCCGAGTCCGGCACGGGGACCACGAGGTCGGCCTCCGCGGGGGCCTCTCGGAAGAGCTCCATCCCCATCCGCACCCGGGCCTCGTAGGCCTCGGTGCCGTCCAGGAGGCTGTCGGGCCGGGCGAAGTAGATCCACTCAAAGGCGCACGGGGCGGGCTCCGGGGGGAGGGCCTGGAGGCTATGGAGCTCGCCCTCCTCCACCCAGACCACCTCCCCGGGGCGCACGTCCCGCACGTACTCCGCCCCCATGAGGAGGAGGGCCGGGGGCTCGGAGGCGAAGGCGTAGCCCCAAGGGGCCTCCCCCAGGACCAAAGGCCGCACCCCGTGGGGGTCGCGGAGGGCGAGGAGGGTCTTCGGGCTCATGAGCAGGATGGAGTACCCCCCTTCCAGCTGCCGCATGGCCTGGGCGGCGGCCTCGGGCAGGGGAAGGTGGCCCAGGCGGGCGAGGAGGAGGAGCATCACCTCGGTGTCCGAGGTGCTCTGGAAGGTGGCCCCCTCCCGGAGAAGCCGGTCGCGGAGGGGCTTGGCGTTGGTGAAGTTGCCGTTGTGGGCGATGGCCAAGACCCCGTGGGCGGTCCTTGCGGTGAGGGGCTGGGCGTTGATGCGCAGGTTGGAGCCCGTGGTGGAGTAGCGGGTGTGGGCGATTCCCAGGCGGGCCTCCGGAAGGCGGAGCTTTCCCAGGCGCTCCTCGGTGAAGACCTGGTTCACGAGGCCCAGGTCCTTTTCCACCCAAAACGCCTTGCCGTCCGTGACCGCCATCCCCGCCGCCTCCTGGCCCCGGTGCTGCAGGGCGAGGAGGCCGAGGTGGAGAAGCCCCGCCACATCCACGGGGCCTTCGCTCCAAAGCCCGAGGACGCCGCACTCCTCCTGGGGCTTATCCATCCAGCACCTCCCGCAAGGGGGCCTTCCAGGCCGTGAGGAGCTCCTCCACGCCCCACTCTAGCACCCCGTCTGGGGTGAGGACCGTGAGGCTTGGCCCGCCCGTCTCCCCCAGGACCCGGTAGGGAAGGCCCCTTTCCTCCAGGAAGAGGGTGGCCTCCTGGAGGCGGGCTTTCTCCACGGTGAAGAGGATGCGGCTTGGGGCCTCGCCGAAGAGGGCCTCGAGGCCCTGGGAGCGCACCTCCACCGTGGCCCCCACCCCGTGGGGGAAGGTCATCTCGGCGAGGGCCACCAGAAGCCCCCCCTCCGCCACGTCGTGGGCGGTCCGGGTGAGGCCCCTCCCGATGAGCTCCCGGATGGCCTCCTGCACCGCCTTCTCCCGCCCGAGGTCAAGCCTCGGGGGGTGGCCGAACTCCCTCCCCGTGAGGAGGTAGAGGACCTCGCTCGCCCCGAGCTCCCCCCTTTCCTCCCCAATGAGGAGGAGGACCTCCCCCGGGCGCCTAAAGCCCATCTCCGCCCGCTTGTCCACCTCCAGAACCCCCACCACCCCCACCATGGCCGTGGGGGGGATGCGCCGCCCCCCGCTTTCGTTGTAGAGGGAGACGTTCCCGGAGACCACGGGGACGCCTAAGGCCTCGCTCGCCTCCTTGAGCCCGGCGAGGGTCTCGGCGAGCTCGTGGTAGCCCTCGGGGGTCTCGGGGCTTCCCAGGTTGAGGCCGTCGGTGTAGGCGAGGGGCCTCGCCCCCACCACGGAGACGTTCCGGCAGGCCTCCGCCAGGGCGTGCATGGCCCCAAGCCGGGGGGAAAGGCGGCTATACCGGGGGTTCTGGTCCACCTTGGCGGCCACGCCGAGGCGGGTCCCCTGGATCCATAAGACGGCGGCGTCCCCCCGGCCAGGGAGGAGGGCGGTGCGGGTCCCCACCTGGTGGTCGTACCGCTCGTAGACCGCCTCGCGGCTCGCCAGGTTGGGGGAGGCGAGGAGCCTCTTTAAGACCTCCTGGGGGTCGGCCTCCAGGGGGGGGATAGGGGTTTCCCGGAGCCTCCTTACCTCGGGGTCCTCCCGCCCCACCCTCAGGTAGGTGGGGGCCTCGGCCAGGGCCTCCGTGGGCACCTCGGCCACCACCTGGCCCCTAAAGAGGACCCGGAAGACCCGCTCCGGGATGGTCCTGGCCACGGGGACGCAGTCTAGGCCCCACCTCCGGAAGACCTCCTCCAAGGCCCCTTCCTTCCCCTCCTTGGGCACGAGGACCATGCGCTCCTGGCTTTCCGAGAGGAGGAGCTCCTCTGGGGTCATCCCCGCCTCCCGGGTGGGGACGAGGTCCAGGTGGAGCTCCACCCCGAGGCCCGACTTGTGGGCGAGCTCGGCGAGGCTAGAGGTGAGCCCCGCCGCCCCCATGTCCTGGACGCCTTCCACCAGGTCAAGCTCTATGGCCTCGAGGGTGGCCTCCATGAGGAGCTTGCCGAGGAAAGGGTCCCCCACCTGGACCGCGGGCCGGTCCTCGGCCTTCTCCTCCTTGAGCTCGCGGCTCGCGAAGGCCGCCCCGCCGATCCCGTCCCGGCCTGTTTTGGCCCCGGCGTAGTAGATGGGGCGGCCCAAAGAGGCCCGGCTTCGCTTCAGGCGCTCCTCCCTTAATAGGCCTATCCCCATGGCGTTCACCAGGGGGTTTTCCCGGTAGCCCTCGTGGAAGTAGAGGTCCCCCCCCACCGTGGGCACCCCGATGGCGTTGCCGTAGAAGCCGATTCCCGAGACCACCCCCTTGAGGAGGTAGCGGCTTTTAGGCTCCTCGGGCGGCCCGAAGCGGAGGGAGTCCAGGAGGGCGATGGGGCGAGCCCCCATGCTCAGGATGTCCCGGAGGATCCCCCCCACCCCCGTGGCCGCCCCCTGGAAGGGCTCCACCGCCGAGGGGTGGTTGTGGCTTTCTATCTTGAAGGCCACGGCCCAGCCCTCGCCCACCCGCACCACGCCGGCGTTCTCCCCGGGGCCCTGGAGGACGGCTTCTCCCTCCCTGGGAAGCTCCTTGAGGAGGGGGCGGGAGTTCTTGTAGGCGCAGTGCTCGCTCCACATCACCTTGAAGAGGAGGAGCTCCACCCGGTTGGGCTCCCGCCCGAGCCTGCGGACGATCTCCCGGTACTCCCCTTCCGGGATCCCGATCTCCTTGGCCAGGGCTTCCATCACGTGAGGAGGGCGAGGAGCTCCCGGTGGTCCTTCACCTTGGCCGTGGGCTTCACCTCCCCGTTCACCTCCCTCAGGCCCACGTACTGGACCGCCCAGGGGTAGCCCGCCCCGAAGGCCCCCTTGATGTCCGTCTGGGGCAGGTCCCCCACGTGGAGGGCCTCCTCCGGGGCGATGCCTAAGGCCTCGAGGGCCACCCGGAAGGCCTCGGGCCTGGGCTTCACGAAGCCCGTCTCGTCGGAGAAGCTATAGGCCTGGAAGACGTCCAGGCCCTGCCGCTTGAGGTGCTCCCGGAGGAGGCGGCCCGGGGTCATGCCGGTGTCGGAGACCAGGGCCAGGGGGTACCGCTTGGCGAGCTCCTTCAAGACCGCTACGCCGGGAAGGGGCTCGAGGTCGGCGAGGAGGGCGCTTTCCTCCAGGCGCCTTGCGGTGAGGGCGATGAGGCCGGGGTCGTGGGGGGCGCCGAGGAGGGCGAAGATGCGGGCCACCCGCTCGTAGGTGGGCATGTGCTCCCCCGCCTTCCAGGCCTCCTCAAAGGCCAAGGCCGCCTGGCGGTAGGCCTCCCGCACCTCGGCCTCCTCCGCGGGGTGCCCCGCCTCGGAGAGGGCGTCCAGGAGGATCTCGTACCGGGCGGGCATGACCCGTTCCAAAAACGCCTCCCCCTCGGTGAAGAGGGTGCCCCAGAAGTCAAAGGTGATGGCTTTGGGTTTCATCGCGCCACCTCCTCCACGAGCCCCAGGAAGAAGGGAAGCCCGTCGGTGTTGCCCAAGACCTCGTCCACGGCCCTTTCGGGGTGGGGCATCATGCCGAGGACGTTCCCCCTTTCGCTCACGATGCCCGCGATGTCGTGGAGGCTCCCGTTGGGGTTGTAGTCGGCCTCGCCCTTTAGGGGCGCGTAGCGGAAGACCACGAGGCCCTCCCCCTCGAGGCGCGCCAAGGTCTCCGGGTCGGCGTAGTAGCGGCCCTCGCCGTGGGCGATGGGAAGCCTGAGGACCTGGCCCTTCCCGTAGAGCCGGGTGAAGGGGAGGTCGTTTCGCTCCACCCGCACCCCCACCTCCTTGCAGGTGAAGTGGAGGTTGAGGTTGGCAAGGAGCGCCCCCGGCAGAAGCCCCGCCTCGGTGAGGATCTGGAAGCCGTTGCAGACCCCCACCACGTACCGCCCCTCCCGGGCGAAGCGGCGCACCGCCTCCATCACCGGGCTCTTGGCGGCGAGGGCCCCCGCCCTCAGGTAGTCCCCGTAGCTGAAGCCTCCGGGGAGGAAGACCCCGTCAAAGCCCTTTAGGTCCCTCTCCGTGTGCCAGACGAACTCCGCCCGGACCCCCGCCTTCTTTAGGGCGAAGCGGGCGTCCTCGTCGCAGTTTGCGCCGGGAAAGCGGACGATGGCCCACCTCATGGGAGTTCCTTCAGGGCCTCCAGGGCGTAGACCTCCATCACCGGGTTGGCGAGGGTTTTGCCGAACTCCAAGGCCTTCCGCTCCGCCTCCAGGAGGGTTTCCGCCGGGAAGACGATCTCCAGCACCTTCCCCACCCGCACGCTCTCCACCGGGTGGCCGAGGTCCTTTAGGACCCCCTCCACCGCCCGGCCCTGGGGGTCTAGGATGCCCTCTTTGAGCTCAATGAGCAGGGTGGCCCGGTAGCGCGGCATATGGCCCAAGTCTACCCCAGGACGCGCCTCAGCACTTCTTGGTAGGCCTCCTCCACGCCGCCCAGGTCCTTGCGGAAGCGGTCCTTGTCCAAGGGCTCCCCCTTCTCGTCCCAAAGGCGCATGGTGTCGGGGCTGATCTCGTCGGCGAGGAGGACCTCCCCGTCCGCCTTCCCGAACTCCAGCTTGAAGTCCACGAGCTCCAGGCCCCGCTCGGCGAAGAAGCCCTTAAGGAGCTCCCCCACCCGGAGGGTGGTGGCCTTCACCGCCTCAAGCTCTGCCTCTTCCGCAAGCCCCAGGGCGAGGACGGCGTTCTCGCAGATCAGGGGGTCTCCCAGGGCGTCGTTTTTCAGGGAGAACTCCAGAAGGGGCGCCCTGAGCGGGGTCCCCTCCTCCAGGCCGTAGCGCCGGGCGAAGCTTCCCGCGGCCCTATAGCGGAGGATCACCTCCAGGGGAAGGATCGCCACCCTTCTCACCCGCATCTCCCGGTCGGAGACCTCCTCCAGGAAGTGGGTCTTGACCCCGTGGGCCTCGAGGTAGCGGAAGAGGGCCGAGGAGACCTTGTTGTTCACCACGCCCTTTCCGGGGATCACCCCCCGCTTCTTTGCGTTGAAGGCGGTGGCCTCGTCCTTGAAGTAGACCCTTAGGGTGTCCGGGCCTTCCCGGTAGAGCACCTTGGCCTTGCCCTCGTAGAGCTTCTCCATGCCTCTCCTCAAAAGGGGCACGGGGCCCTTTGCCCTCATTGTAGCGGCAGGAGGCGAAGCCGCGTCTTTTCGGGGCCGATCACCGCTAGGGCTCCCCGCTGCAAAGCCTCGGAGAAGCGACTCAAGACTTCCAGCACCTGCGGTAGGGCCTCAGGGGGTTCTGTGTAGGGGAGGCGGAGGAGGATCACGCTAGGTCCGTCCTCTCCCGTGAGGGAGAGGAGGTGGCCGAAGTCCAGATCGGCAGTGAGGACCGTATAGCCCCGCTCCCTGGCCCAAGCGAAGAGAACCTCGTCGGGGGCGTTTTCCGGGCCCACGTCGCGCCACCAAACGGCTTCGTACCCCGAGGCCTGGAGGGTTTCCCGCCAGCGCGGCGAGAGGTTCATGTCCACCAGGATCTTCACGGGCTCAAAGCGTGCTCTTCTTCCTCCAGCCTCCAAGCGGCGTAGGCCAAGGCTTCCCGGATGTCCTCGAGGGTAAGCTCCGGGTAGTCCCGGAGGAGGTCCTCGGGACGTTCTCCGTGGGCCAGCCGCCGGAGCAGGGCTGCCACCGTGAGGCGCATCCCCCGGATGGTGGCCTTACCGCCGAAGAGGCGGGGATCGTGGGTGATCCGGCTAAACCGGGGCATGCCCCCATTCTAAAGCCCGAACCGGGCGTAGATGGCGTCCACGTGCCGGAGGAAGGGCTTTGGGTCAAAGAGGGCCCTTAGCTCCTCCCCCTTGAGGGGGTTTTCGGGGTCGGCCTCCAGAAGTTCCAGGAAGCTCTTCCCCTCCTCCCAGCTCCTCAGGGCGTTCCGCTGGACGAGGGCGTAGGCCCTTTCCCGGGAGAGGCCCCGGGCGATGAGGGCGTTCAGGACCCGCTGGGAGTAGATGAGGCCCCGGGTGAGGTCCAGGTTCCGCTTTAGGTTCTCCTCGTGGACCACGAGGCCCTTCAGGATTTCCTTGAGGCGCCTCAAGGCGTAGTGGGCCAGGGTGGTGGCGTCGGGGAGGATGACCCTTTCCACCGAGGAGTGGGAGATGTCCCGCTCGTGCCAGAGGGCGATGTCCTCCAGGGCGGGGGAGAGGTAGCCCCTCAAAAGCCTCGCCACCCCGGTGAGGTTCTCCAGGCCCACGGGGTTTTTCTTGTGGGGCATGGAGGAGCTTCCCGTCTGCCCTTCGTGGAAGGGCTCCTGGGCCTCGAGGACCTCCGTGCGCTGGAGGTGGCGTAGCTCCACCGCCACCCGCTCCAGGTTGCCGCCCAGGAGGGCGAGGGCCGCCATGACCTCGGCGTGCCGGTCCCGGGGGACCACCTGGGTGGAGACGGGCTCGGGAAGAAGGCCCAGGCGCTGGGCCACGTGGGCCTCCACCTCGGGGGGGACGTGGGCGTAGTTCCCCACGGAGCCCGAGAGCATGGCCACCCCGATGGCCTCCCTCGCCCGCTTGAGCCTCTCCTCGTCCCTTTGGAAGGCGGCGAGGAAGGAGAGGAAGCGGAGGCCGAAGCTCGTGGGCTCGGCGTGGACCCCGTGGGTGCGGGCGACGGCGGGGGTGCGCTTGTAGCGGAGGGCGAGGGCTCTAAGGGCCTCCTCCACCCCCTTTAGCTCCTCCAGGACGAGGTCCAGGGCCTGGACCAAAAGGGCGTTTTGCGCCGTGTCCACCACGTCCGAGCTGGTGAGGCCGAGGTGGAGGTAGCGGCCCACCTCCTCGTCTTCCGTCCACTCGGTGAGGGCCCGGGTGAAGGCCACGAGGTCGTGCCGGGTCTCGGCCTCTAGCTCGGCCACCCTCCGGGCGAAGGCCCCGTCCAGGGGCCTTGCCTCAAGCTTGGCGAGAAGCCTCGCCGCAAGGCCCCTAGGCACCTCCCCCAGGGCTTCCCAGGCCTCGAGGGCGTAGGCCTCCACCCAAGCCCACATCCGGTAGCGGCTCTCCTCCGACCAGAGGCGGGCCATCTCCGGCGTCTGGTAGCGGGCGATCATGCCCTTTAGGGTACCAGGGAACGGGCGAGCAAGCTGGAGGGGAGCGTATACCAACGGTTGTGGCCCCTCTAGGGGGTAGCAGACCATGAAGACCCTGGGCGAGATCCGGCGCATCTTGGCCCAACAAGCCGGAGCTTCGGGCGCGCTTCGGCGTGCGGGAGCTGGCCATTTTCGGTTCCCACGCCCGGGGAGAGACCACCCCTTTGAGCGAAGACCTTGGGGTGGGAGATCCGCGGATTTGCAGGATCGCCTGGAAGCTTATGGGGCCTTCCCAGGGGGCCTTGCGGTAAAGGGTATAGACTGGGCCCATGGTCCGGGCCCTGACCTTTGACGTGGGGAACACCCTGATCCTGGCGAGCCCCCGCTTCTGGCTCCTGCCCTTCTTGGAAGAGAGGGGGCTTAGGCCAAGAAAGGACCCCAAAGCGGCGGCCTTGGCCGCCTTCCGCTTCTACGAGGAGCACCACCTCTCGGCCCGGGACCTGGAGACCGCCTTAGGCCTTTGGCGGGAGTTCCACCGGAGGCTTCTTGCGGGGATGGGCCTCGAGGACCACGCCGAGGCCCTTTCCCAAGAGCTCGTGGCCCGCTGGAAGGACCCCGCCCTCTGGCCCCTCGCACCGGGGGCGGAGGAGACCCTAAGGGCCCTGAAGGCCGAGGGCTACCCCCTGGCCGTGGTCTCCAACTGGGACGCCACCCTCCCCGAGATCCTGGAGGTGGTGGGCCTAAAGCGCTACTTTGACCACCTCGCGGTGAGCGCCTTCTCCGGCTACGCCAAGCCGGACCCCCGCCTCTTCCAGGAGGCCCTCCAAGCCCTAGGGGTAGCCCCGGAGGAGGCGGTGCACGTGGGGGACTCCGAGGCGGACCTCCTGGGGGCGGAGGCCGTGGGGATGCGGGCCCTCCTCTTTGACCCCCTGGGGGAAAACCCCAAGGCCCTTTCCCGGCTTCAGGCGGTGCTAGACTACCTCCCATGAGCGTCCGGGAGGCCCTCTGGGGGGAGAAACGGGAGGCCATTGAGGAGGCCCTGAAGGAGGCGGACGGGGACCTCTTCCGCTACATCCGGGACTTCGCCTACGAGGAGGTGCTGGCCAGGCCGGGTCTGGACCTGAAGACCCGGGAGCTTCTCGCCATCACCGCCCTCATCGCCCTGGGTAGCCCCAAGGAGCTCGCCACCCACCTGGAGGGGGCCTTGAGGGTGGGGGCCACGGAAAGGGAGGTGCGGGAGGCCATCCTTCAGGCGGCCCTCTTCCTGGGCTTTCCCCGGGCCCTGGCCGCCATGAAGCTTTTCCAGAAGGTGCTCAAGGGCCGTGGTGCTCCTCACGAGGGGGAAGGATAGGGCGCTTCTCGCCAGGCTCGCCGCCCTCGGGATAGAGGCGGCGGAGGTGGCCCTCTTGGAGCAGGTGGACCTCCCCGCCCTCGCCCGCCTGCCCCAAAGGCTTAAGGAGGGGTGGGACTACGTGGCCGTGACCTCCAAGGAGGGGGCGAAGCGCCTCCTTCGGGCCTGGGAGGAGGCGGGCCGCCCCTTCCTCAGGGTGGCGGCGGTGGGGGAGGGCACGGGGAAGGTCTTGGCGGAAGGGGGGCTTTTCCCCGCCTTCGTGCCGGAAAGGGCCACGGCCCGGGACCTGGCCCAGGGCTTCCCCGAGGCGAGGCGGGTCCTCTTCGTGGCCGGGGATCTGGCGGGGCGGGACCTGGAGGAGGGGCTTAGGGCGAGGGGGGTCCTGGCGGAGCGCGAGGAGGTCTACGCCACCCGGGAAAGGGACCTCGCCCCCGAGGAGGTGGCCCTTTTGGAGCGGGCGGAGGTGGTGGCCTTCTTCAGCCCGAGCGGGGCCAGGGCCTTCGCCCGCTGGACGAAAAGGCGCCCCCAAGCGGCCGCCATCGGCCCAAGCACCGGGGAGGAAGCGAGGCGGCTCGGCTTTCCCGTGGTGGAGGCGGAAAGCCCGGGCCTCGAGGGCCTCTTCCGGGCCATCCTCCGGGTCCTCGGGCGGTAGGGGCTTCCGTCCCTACGCCCTTGGCGTATACTCTCGGGGAGGAATATGGCCCTGCCCCTCTACCTGGTGGGCCTCTCCCACAAGACCGCTCCCGTGGAGGTGCGGGAGCGGGCCTCTTTGGACCCCGTGGTGGGCCTGCCCGCCGCCCTTTCCGCCCTGGGCAAGGGGGTGGTCCTCTCCACCTGCAACCGCACGGAGCTCTACGGGGTGGGGAGCCCCGAGAGGGCCAAGGCCCTCCTCCTAAAAAGGGGGGTGGCTCCCCGGCACCTCTACGTGAAGGAGGGCCAGGAGGCCCTGCGCCACCTCTTCCGGGTGGCGGCGGGGCTGGACTCGCTGGTGGTGGGGGAGGCCCAGATCCTGGGCCAGGTGCGGGAGGCGCTCTTCTTGGCGAGAAAGCACGGGGCCACGGAGAGCCTCCTGGAGAAGGCCTTCCAATCCGCCATCGCCCTGGGGAAAAGGGCCCGGAGCGAAACGGGCATTGGGGCAGGGGCGGTGAGCGTGGCCTACGCCGCCTTGGACCTGGCCCTCGCCGTCTACGGGGACCTCTCCGGGCTCTCCGTGGCCGTGCTGGGGGCGGGGGAGATGGCGGAGCTTTTCCTCACCCACCTCAAGGCCCACGGGGTGGGGCGGGTGCTGGTGGTGAACCGCACCGAGGAAAGGGCGAGGGCCCTGGCGGAGCGCTTTGGCGGGGAGGCCTTCGGCCTTCCCGCCCTTCCCCAGGTCCTCCGCCAGGCGGACCTGGTGGTGGCCTCGGCGGCGGCTCCCCACTACCTGGTGGGGCCCGAGGACCTGCCTAAAAGGGCCAAGCCCCTCTTCCTCATAGACATCGCCCTGCCCCGGAACATAGACCCGCGGGTGGGCCGCCTCCCCCACGCCTACCTCTACAACCTGGACGACCTGGAGCGGGTGGTGGAGAGGAACCTTAGGGCCAGGGAGGGGGAGGTGCCCAAGGTGGAGGCCCTGGTGGAGAAGGCCCTCGCCGACTACCTGGAGTGGTACGCGGGCCACCGGGTGCGGGAGGCCATTCGCGCTCTGGAGGAGCGTCTTTTTCAGGAGGTGGCCCGGGAGCTGCCCGGGGCCGACCCCCTCACCTGGCGCAAGGAGGCGGGCCGCCGGGCCCACCCCCTGATCCTGGCCCTCAAGGCCCAGGCCCGGCCATGACCCCGGCGAGCCCCCTGGCCCTCCTCGGGGTGGTGCTCCTGGCGCTAGGGCTTTTCTGGCCCCGGGGAATGGGGTGGGGGGCCCTTGTTTACCTGGGGGCGGCCCTGGCCGATGCCCTCTTCAAGGGGCCTTTTTCCGGCCCTGCCCAACCTGCCCTCCTCCTTGGGGGGCTGCTCGCCCTAAGGGGGGCCACCCTTTTGGAGAGGCCCTGGCTCGCCCCTCTCGGGCGCTATCTGGCCCTCCTTTCCCTCCTCCTTGGGCTTTTCGCCCTCAAGGCCCTGCCCCACCCGGGGGAGGGCCTCTCCCCCTTCCTCTCCCTCCTCCACGGGGGGGCCTTCCTCGTGGCCTACCTCGCCTTGAGCGTGGGGGTGGGGGCGGGGGCGATGTGCGCCCTGCAGGACCTGCGCCTGCGCCGGGCCCCCGAGCGGGCGGTGGGGAGCGCTCCCCTCTGGAGCCTGAGGCGCCTGGAGCGGGGGTACCTGCGGGTGGGGTACGTGGCGGCCACCCTGGGGCTCGCGAGCGGCATGGCCTGGGCCTTCGGCTACTTCGGAAGCCCATTGAGCCCGGACCCCAAGGAGGTCCCCGCCCTCTTGGGCTGGCTCCTCCTCACCCTTTACTTCCTCCTGGAGGAGAGGCTTCGGGGTCTTTCGCGGGCCGGGGTTCTTCTCCTCGCCTACGGCCTTCTCCTCTTCGCCTTCCTGGGGGCGCCCTTTTTAGGCTCCCGGCACCCCTCGAGGCTTCCTTTTTGAAAAGGTAGAGGGAACCTCAAGGAGGTGGAGCGCATCCTGGGGGTGTCCTACCCCACGGTGCGGGCCCGGCTGGACGCCCTCCTCAAGGCCCTGGGGTACGAGGAGGAAGACGGGGAGGAGGACCGCCTACAGGTCCTGGAGGCCCTGAGGCGGGGGGAGATCAGCCTGGAGGAGGCGGTGGCCCGCTTGCGGGAAGGGAAAAGCTGAAAGCCGTCCCCTTGCCCACCTGGCTCTCCACCCAGACCTCCCCCCCGTGGGCCTCGAGGATGGCCTTCACGATGGCGAGGCCGAGGCCCGAGCCGCCCCTTTCCCGGTCCCGGGCCTTGTCCACCCGGTAGAAGCGTTCAAAGAGGTGGGGGAGGTGCTCCTCGGGGATCCCTTCCCCGTCGTCCTCCACCCGCACGATGGCCTTACCCCCCAGGTCAAAGGCCTTGAGCCAGACCCGCCTCGCCCCCGCCTTGAGGGCGTTAGAGACCAGGTTGGCCATGACCTGGTGGAGCCGGTCGGGGTCCCCCAGGACGTAAAGCTCCTCGGGGGCCTCCACCCGGATCTCCCCCTCAAAGCTCTTGGCGAACTCCTCCCGCACCTCTTCCAGGAGGTCTAAGACCCGCACGGGCACGGGGCGGATCCTCCAAGTGCCGCTTTGGGAGAGGTCCAGGAGGTCGGAGACCAGCTTGCCCATGCGCTCCGCCTCCCGCTTCACCACCTCGAGGCTCTCCCGCTGGGCCTCGGTGAGGGGGGTGCGGCGGAGGAGGTAGCCCACGTGCCCCAGGATGGCGGTGACGGGGGTCCTGAGCTCGTGGGAGGCGTCCTGGAGGAAGCGGGTCTGGGCCTCAAAGGCCTCCTGCATCCGGGAGAGCATCCCGTTCAGGGCCTTGACCAAGGCGGCCACCTCGTCCTCGGTCTCCGGCTCGGGCAGGGGCTCGGGGCGGGCGCTCATGGCCTCGGCCTTGCGGGCCGCCCACTCCAGGGGCTCCAGGGCCCGGGCCACGAGCCTTCGGGCCAGGAACAGGACCAGGAGGAGGACGAGGAGGGCGGTCCCGGCGTAGATGCGGGCGAACTGGCTGAGGGTGGCCTCGAGGTCCTCCGTGGGCTTGCCCACCAAAAGGGCCCCCTTCCACACCGCCCCGGAGAGGTTCACCTCCACCCGGCGGGCGTAGACCAAAAGGCGCAAGGGGCTTCCCTCCCGGGGAAGGGCCACCTGGGCCCAGACCTCGCCCTTTTCCAGGAGGGCGCGGTACTGGGCCTCGCCCAGGAGAAGCCTTCCCTGCCCCAGGGCGGGGCTTTTCTGCAGGCTGATGCCCCCTTCCTTGGCCAAAAGGGCGGGGTTTTCCTCGGGGAGGAGCTGGACCTCGGCGTAGAGGCTCGGCGGGAGGCCCGCCTCCAGGAGGGCCTGCCCCCCGAGGTTGAGAAGGCGCACCACCTGGTTGCTGGCCTCTAGGAGCTCCCCCCGGAGGTTCCGGTAGAGGAAGCTCCTGAGAAGGCCTTCCAGGGCGAAGCCCAAGACCAGGAGGGCCACGAGGAGAAGCCCCGCCGTGAGGAGGGTGATCCGGGTCCTGAGGGTCATGCCGGGGGGTTGGGCGGGCCTGGGCTCAGTCCTCCCTGAGGACGTACCCCACCCCCCGCACCGTGTGGATGAGGCGGCGCTCCCCCCCGGCCTCCAGCTTCTTGCGCAGGTAGCCGATGTAGACGTCCACCACGTTGCTCCCGCCTTGGTAGCCGGGCCAGACCTTCTCCTCGATCTCGTAGCGGCTGAAGACCTTGCCGGGGTTCTTGGCGAGGAGCTCCAGGAGCTCAAACTCCTTGTTGGAAAGCTCTACCCGCCGCCCGCCCCGGAAGACCTCCCGGCCCTCGAGGTTGATGATGAGGTCCGCCACCCGGATCTCCCCGGTGATGGCCGGGGTGACCCGGCGGAGGTGGGCCCGCACCCGGGCGAGGAGCTCCTCTATGGAAAAGGGCTTCACCAGGTAGTCGTCGGCCCCGGCGTCTAGGCCGGCCACCTTGTCTTCCACGCGGTCCTTGGCGGTGAGGATGAGGATGGGGACGTTGGAGGTCTTGCGGATGCGCTTGGCCACCTCAATCCCGTCCATGACGGGAAGCATCAGGTCCAGGATCACCAGGTTTGGGTTCACCTCCCGGAACTTGGAAAGCCCGGTGATGCCGTCGTGGGCCACCTCGGTGCGGTAGCCCTCGGCCTGGAGCTCAAGCTCAATGAAGCGGGCGATGTCCTTCTCGTCCTCCACGATGAGGATCAGAGGGGGTTCCATGCCCCCATGGTACTCACTTTCTCATGAGAAAGCCAGGTGCGGGGCCCGGTTCGCGAAAAAGGGCGGGGGCGCTCGCAGGCTGGCCAAGCTATCCGATTCCGAGCCTCGTTTCCACCTCCGCCACCTCCCGCACCGTGCGCAAGAGGGCGTCCGGGTTGAGGCTCAGGGAGTCTATGCCCCTTTCCACCAAAAAGGCGGCGAACTCGGGGTAGTCCGAGGGGGCCTGGCCGCAGATGCCCACAGGCCTCCCCTTGGCGTGGGCCTTCTCAATGAGCATGGCCGCGAGGCGCTTCACCGTCTCCCGCCTTTCGTCAAAGAGGTGGGCCACCCGCTCCGAGTCCCGGTCCAGGCCCAGGGCGAGCTGGGTGAGGTCGTTGGAGCCGATGGAGAAGCCGTCAAAGAGCTCGGCGAAGGCCTCGGCCTCGAGGACGTTGGCGGGAATCTCCGCCATCACGTAGACCTGGAGCCCGCCCTCCCCCCGCCTGAGGCCCCCTTCCGCCATGGCCTCCAAGACCTTCTCCCCCTCCTCCGGGGTGCGGCAGAAGGGGACCATCACGTGAAGGTTCCTTAAGCCCATCTCCTCCCGCACCCGCTTCACCGCGGCCACCTCCAGGAGGAAGCCCTCCTTGTAGTCCGGGTGGTAGTAGCGGCTCGCCCCCCGCCACCCCAGCATGGGGTTCTCCTCCTTGGGCTCAAAGAGGTGCCCCCCGAGGAGGCGGGCGTACTCGTTGGTCTTGAAGTCGGAGAAGCGGAGGAGAACGGGCCTCGGGTGGAAGGCGGCGGCGATGAGGCCGATGCCCTCGCTCAGGCGCTCCACGAAGTAGGCCCGCTTGTCGGGGTAGGCCTCGGTGGCCTCCTCCACCTGGCGGCGCACCTCCTTAGGGAGAGTTTCAAACCGGGTGAGGGCCAGGGGGTGGACGCGCACGTGGCTCGCGAAGACGAACTCCATCCGGAGAAGGCCCACCCCCTCGGTGGGGAGGAGGCTCGCCTTCAGGGCCTCCTCCGGAGTGCCCACGTTCACCAGGATCTTGGTCCGGGTCTTGGGCAGGGCCTCGGGGCGGATCTCCTCCACCTCAAAGGGGAGCCTCCCCCGGTAGACCCGCCCCACCTCCCCCTCGGCGCAGGAGACCGTGACCTCCTCCCCCTCGGGGACCAGCCGGGTGGCCCCCACCGCCCCCACCACCGCGGGCACCCCCAGCTCCCGGGCCACGATGGCCGCGTGGGAGGTGCGCCCGCCCCTTTCGGTGACGATGGCCGCCGCCTTCTTCATGATGGGCTCCCAGTCGGGGTTGGTGGTCTCCGTGACCAGGACCTCCCCCTCCTGGAAGCGGTCCATCTCCTTGGGGTCCTTGAGGACGCGGGCCCGGCCCTGGGCGATGGCCTCGCCCACGGCGAGCCCCTCCGCCAGGACCTCGCCCTTCTTTAGGAGGCGGAAGACGCGGAGGACCGGGGCCTTTTGCGAGTGGACGGTCTCGGGCCGGGCCTGGAGGACGAAGAGCTCCCCCGTGGGGCCGTCCTTGGCCCACTCAATGTCCATGGGGGTGGGGCTTCCCCGCTTCTTGGAGTAGTGGTCCTCAATCTTCAGGGCCCAGTCGGCGAGGAGGAGGACCTCCTCGTCCTTTAGGGCGAAGCGGTTCCGCAGGTAGAGGGGCGTGGGGCGGTTCTTGAGCCTCCCTTCCCTGGGGTCAAAGGCCAGGGTGAGCTCCTTGGCGCCGAGCCGCTTATAGACCACGGCCCGGAAGCCCTCGCGGAAGGTCTCCTTGTGCACGTAGTAGCCGTCCGGGACCACCCGGCCCTGGACGATGTTCTCGCCGAGGCCGTAGATGGCCGTGAGGTAGACGAAGCCCCGGTGGCCGGTGTCGGGGTCCAGGGTGAAGATGACCCCGCTTGCGGCGCTGTCCGCCCGCACCATGCGCTGGACCCCCACGGAGAGGGCCACCTTGAGGTGGTCAAATCCCATGTGGGACCGGTAGCTGATGGCCCGCGCCGTGAAGAGGCTCGCCATGGCCCGCTTCACGTGGAGGAGGAGGTCCTCTTCCCCTTGGACGTAGAGAAAGCTTTCCTGCTGCCCGGCGAAGCTCGCCGTGGGGAGGTCCTCGGCGGTGGCGCTGGAGCGCACGGCCACCGGGATCTCCTCCTCCCCCGCCTCCTGGGAGAGCCTGCGGTAGGCCTCGAGGATCTCCTCCCGGAGGTCTTGGGGGTATTCGCCCTTGAGGATGAGGTTCCGTAGGCGGCGGCCCGCCCTCTCCAGGGCCTTGGGGTCCTCCGGGTCCAGCCCCTTGAGTTCCTTGGCGATGGCCTCCTCGAGGCCGTTGTGCCGGAGGAAATACCGGTAGGCCTCGCTGGTGGTGGCGAAGCCTTCCGGCACCTTCACCCCTAAGGGGGAAAGCTCCCGGATCATCTCCCCCAGGGAGGCGTTCTTGCCCCCCACCAGGGGGACGTCCTCCAGGCCCACCTCGTGGAAAAACCGCACCCATCTCATGGGATCCCTCCCTTCTTTAAGGCCTCCTCCAGCACCCTCTCGGCCCTTTCCCCCTCGTAAAGGGCCTCCTCCGTGAGAAAGAGGCGGTGGGGGAGGGCGAGGAAGGCGGCGTCTCTGAGCTCCTTCCAGTCCACGAAGGGCTTCTTCCGCAGGTAGGCGAGGGCCTTGGCCAGGGCCAGCCAGGCCTTGGCCCCCCTGGGGGAAAGCCCCATGCGGAGGCGCCGGTCCTCCTCTGTGAGGAAGGCCACGTGGGTGATGGCCAAAAGGGCCTCCCTGGCCACCCGCACCTCCCCCGCCTCCTCCTGGGCCTTGAGGAGGTCCACCTCCACCGGCTCCGGGGTCTTGGGCTCCTCGGTGAGGATCCTTAGCCACACCTCCCGCCTCGGGGGGCGGAAGGGGATCTTGGCGGTGAAGCGGTCCAGCTGGGCCTCGGGCAGGGGGTAGGTGCCCTCCAGCTCCAGGGGGTTTTGCGTGGCGAGGACGAAGAAGGGCTCGGGCAAGGGGTGGCGCACGCCCCCTGCGGTCACCGCCCTTTCCTGCATGGCCTCCAGAAGAGCCGACTGCACCTTGGGGGGCGCCCGGTTGATCTCGTCCGCCAGGACCACCTGGGCGAAGAGGGGGCCCTTCACGAACTCAAAGCGGCCTTCCCGGAAGACCTCGCTCCCCGTGAGGTCCTGGGGGAGGAGGTCCGGGGTGAACTGGATGCGCTTGTAGGCGAGGCCGCTCGCCCGGGCCAGGCTTTCCGCGAGGAGGGTCTTGCCCAGGCCCGGCATCCCCTCCAAAAGGGCGTGCCCCCGGGCGAGGAGGACGGCGAGGAGGGCCTCTATGACCTCCTCCTGGCCGAAGAGGGCCTCCCCCAGGGCTTCCCGAAGCCGTTCCAAGGCCACCTAGCCCTCCTGGGCCCGCTCCTGGACGATCCTCTGGGCGAGGTGCGGGGGGACCTCGGCGTAGTGGCTGAACTCCAGGGTGTAGGCCCCCGCCCCCCCGGTGAGGCCGGGGAGGGCCTTGTGGTACTCCAGGACCTCGGCCAGGGGCACCTCGGCGTGGACCACGCTCAAGGCCCCCTCCTGCTCCATGCCCAGGATCCTTCCCCGCCGGGCCTGGAGGTCGGAGAGGACGTCCCCCACCCGCTCCTGGGGGGCGAGGACCTTGAGGCGGTAGATGGGCTCCAAGAGCACGGGGTTCGCCTCGGCCATTACCTTCTTGAAGGCGAGGCTCGCGGCGATCTGGAAGGCGAGGTCCGAGGAGTCCACCTCGTGGTAGGAGCCGTTGTAGACGATGGCCTTGAAGCCCATCACGGGAAAGCCCGCCAGCACTCCCTTCTTGGCCGCCTCCTTGATCCCCTCCTCTATGGCCTCCTGGTACTTGCTGGGGATGACCCCGCCGGTGATGCGCCACTCAAAGGCGTACTCGGGGGCGGGCTCAAGCCTCAGCCACACGTCCCCGTACTGGCCGTGCCCCCCGGTCTGCTTCTTGTACTTGCCCTGGCCCTCGGCCACCCTTCTTATGGTCTCCCGGTAGGGCACCTTGGGGAGGGAGTACTCCACCTCCACCCCGTAGTCCGAGAGGCGCTCCTTGGCCGTGGTGAGGTGAAGCTCCCCGTGGCCCCAAAGGAGGAGCTCCCCCGTCTCCTCCTGGCGCTCTATCTTCAGGCTCGGGTCCTCCTCGAGGAGCTTCCTCAGGGCCTCCCCCAGCCGGGCCTCGTCCGTGCGCCCCTTGGGGTGGAGGGCCACGGGCACGTTGGGCTCGGGGAGGCGGGCGAAGGGCACCTCCTCGCTTTCCGGCCTAGGCCCTTGCCAGAGGACCATGCCCCGGTGGAGGCCCTCCGCCTTGGGGATCCCGAGGATGAAGCCCGCCTCCGCCTCCTCCACCTCCAGGAGGTCCTTCCCCATGGGCACGTAGAGGTGGGGGAGGCGCACCTGCCCCGCCTCGCTTTGGAGGCTGTCCCCGGGCCTGAGCCTTCCCCGGTAGAGGCGCACGTAGGCCACCTGGCCCATGAAGGGGTCCACCTGGACCTTGAAGACCTTGGCCAAGGGGGGGCCATCCCCGAAGCGCTCCGTGGGGGAGGGGAGGGCCTCCAGGACGAGGTCCAGAAGGGGAAGCACCCCGATCCCCGCCTCCCCCGAGGCCAGGGCCACGGGGTAGAGGAGGCCCCTCCGCACCGCCTCGTGGAAGGCCTTCTCCAGGGCCTCCCCCGTGACCTCCTCCCCCTCCAGGTACTTCTCCAAGAGGCCCTCGTCGGTTTCCACGATGGCCTCGAGGACCTCCTGGCGGAAGCGCTCCGCCCTTTCCCTTTCCTCTTGGGGGACCGCCACCTCCACTTCCCGCCCCTCCTGGTAGCGGTAGGCCTTCCCGTGGAAGACGTCAATGAGCCCCACCCACTCCCCCCCCTCGTAGAGGGGGAGGTCTATGGGGAGGATGGGGCCCAGGGTGCTCCTCAGGTCCTGGAGGAGGGCGTAGTAGTCCCCGCCCTTGTCCAGCTTGGTGACCACCACCATGCGGGGAAGGCCGAGCCTCTCCGCCACGGTCCAGGCCCGTTCCGTGCCCACCTGCACCCCGCTTTCCGCCGAGACCGCCACCAAGGCGGCGTCCGCGGCCTCCAGGGCCCCCCGGATCTCCCCCACGAAGTCCCCGTAGCCCGGGGCGTCCAGGAGGAAGACCCGGTGGCCCCGGTAGCGGAGGGGGGCGACCCCGGTGCGCACCGTGGTGCGGTGGAGCCTGGCCTCGGGGGTGTAGTCCGTGGTGGTGGTGCCTTCTTCCACCCGGCCCCTGCGCTCCTTGGCCCCCGTGTGGAAAAGCAGGGCCTCGGTGAGGGTGGTTTTGCCGCTGCCTGCGTGCCCTACCAGGGCCACGGTTCGGATCATGGCGCCTCCTTCTTGGTGCCCATAGTATAGGGCCAAGGAGGGGGCGATTGTCCCAGGTGCTTTACCTGCCGCGGAGGCTCCTTCGGGAAACGGAGGCCCACCTTAAGGGCGAGGCCCCCAGGGAGGGGGTGGGGCTTTGGGCGGGGAGGCGCGAGGTGGAGCGGGTCATCCCCCTGCCCAACGTCCACCCTAGCCCCCTCACGGGCTACCTGGCCGAGCCCCTGGCCCTCCTAAAGGCCCTGAAGGCCCTGGAGCGGGAGGGGCTTGCCCTCCTCGCCATCTACCACTCCCACCCCAAGGGCCCCGCCCTCCCGAGCCCCACCGACCTCAAAGAGGCCCGCTGGAGGGTGCCCTACGTGATCTTCGGCACCGACGGCTTCCGGGCCTTCCTCCTCCCCGAGGGGCGGGAGGTGGAGGTGGTCCTCCTCTAGCCCCCGTAGAACCAGCCCGTGTCCCACATGACGAGGGGCCTGGCCTCGTAGCGCACCCCGGCCTCCACCACCTCGGCCAGCACCAGGCTGTGGTCCCCGCCCGGGTAGAGGTGGCGCACCTCGGCCTCGAGCCAGTAGGGGAGCTCGGTGAGGAGGGGGAGGCCGAAGGTGGGGGAGGGGGCGAAGGGGTGGCCGTTCAGGCGGTCCCCTTCCCGCACCGTGGGCTTGAAGAAGTCCTGGGCGATGGCCTTCTGGTCCTGGGCCAGGGTCATGAGGGCGAGCTTGCCCGTGCGCTCTATGAGGGCGTGGAGGTGGCTGTCCCGCTTGACCCCCAGGGCCACGAGGGGGGGCTGGAAGGAGGCCTGGGTGACCCAGTTCACCGTCCCGGCGGCCATCTCCTCGCCGTCCCTCGCCGTGAGGACGTAGAGCCCGTAGGTGAAGCTCCGGAGGACCTTTTTCTTGGCCTCGAGGTCCATGGCCCTATTCTACCTCGGTGAGGAGGGCCTCTAGGAGGGCTTCGTGAATCCGGCCGTTGGTGGCCACGATGTACCGGTTTCCCAGGGTGTAGGGCTTTCCCGTAAGGTCCGTGACCCTGCCCCCCGCCTCCTCCACCAAGAGCCAGCCCGCGGCCACGTCCCAGGGGTTCAGCTTCACCTCCCAGAAGCCCTCCAGCCGCCCCGCGGCCACGTAGGCCAGGTCCAGGGCGGCGGCCCCCGGGCGCCTGACCAAAAGCCCCCGCCTCAGGGCCCGGGCGAAGTAGGTGAGGTTCTCCGGGTCCTGGGCCACGTCGTAGGGGAAGCCCGTGGCGAGAAGGCTTCCAAGGAGCTCCCCCCTCCCGGTGACCCGGATGGGCCTCCCGTCCAGGTAGGCCCCCTCGCCCCTAAGGGCGTAGAAGGTCTCCCCCCGGGCGGTGTCCATGACCACTCCCGCCTGGATGACCCCCTCGGCCTCGAGGGCCAGGGAGACCCCGTAGAAGGGGAAGCCGTGGGCGTAGTTCACCGTGCCGTCCAGGGGGTCCACGATGAAGCGCAAGGCGGCGTTCCCCTCGCTTCCCCCTTCCTCGCCCAGGAAGCCCGCCTCGGGAAAGCGCTCTAGGAGAAGGGTCTTGATGGCCTCCTCCGCCTCCCGGTCCGCCTGGGTGACGAGGTCGGTGGGGCCCGACTTGGTCCCGTGGGTGAAGCCTTTTTCCAGGTAATAGTGGTGGATGCCCCGGGCCAGGCGGGCCGCCTCCAGCATGGTTTCAAGATGGGGAAAGAAGGGATGACCCTTGCCGATCACCCTTCTATCATAGGCCCCGGAGCCTCTGGAAAAGAGCCCTGAGCTTGGCCTCGCTCTTCACCCCCGGGGCCTCCTCCACCCCGCTCGCCAGGTCTATGGCGTAGGGCTTTAGGGCCAGGGCCTCCCCCAGGTTTTCCGGGGTCAGGCCCCCGGCCAGGATGACCCTCAGGCCCCTTTCCAGGAGGGGCCTGGCCCACTCCCGGGGGTAGGCCTGGCCGCTTCCCGGGGCGGGGCTGTCCAGGAGGAGGGCTTCCGCGGGGTAGTCCGCCCACTCGGGCCGCGCCGGGCCCTTGAGGGAAAAGGCCTTGATGACGGGGAAAAAGCGCCCGACGGCCTCGGCCCACTCCGGGGGCTCCTCCCCGTGGAGCTGGACCACCTGGAGGCGGGCCTCCTCCATCGCCCTAAGGACCTCCTCGGGGGGCTGGTCCCGGAAGACCCCCACCCGCACCACGAAGGGCCCGAGGGCCCGGGAGATGGCGCGGGCGGCCCCGGGCTCCACCCGCCTCCTGGAGCCCGGGGCGAGGACGAAGCCCAGGGCGAAGGCCCCGAGTTCCTCGGCCAGGAGGGCGTCTTGAAGGCGGGTGAGGCCGCAGATCTTGACCCGCACGGGGCCAGTATAAAGGCCCTCAGCCGCACTTAGAGTAGCCGCAGACCTGGCACTTCCAGCACCCCTCCTCCCGCACCAGGGCCTTCTCCCCGCACACCGGGCACTTCTCGGCCCCGGGGAGGACAAGCCCCCCGCCGGAGAGGGCGGGGAGGGGCTCCTTTAGGGAGGGCGCGGGGGCGCTTCCCTTCAGGGCCTCGGGGATGGTCTCCAGGGCCACGGCGATGAGGTCCGCCTTGCTGGAGACGAGCCGCCCCTGGTAGGTGCCGTAAAGCCCCCCGTTGATGCCCCGGAGGGTGCGGATGAGGGCTTCGGGGGGCACCCCGTGCTGCAGGGCGATGGAGACCACCCGGCCCAGGGCCTCGGAGTCGGCGTTGGCCTCGTCCCCCGCTTTCCCCGAGGTGAGGATGACCTCTATGGGCTTCCCCTCCAACACGTTCACCGTCACCAGGAAGCTCCGCTTCTGCCCCTCGGGGGTCATGAGCTTCACCATGTCCGTGAAGCCCATGAGGCGGCCCGGACGTTCGTAGACGGGCTCCCCTGCCTGGGGTTGCCTGGGGGGTTCGTGGGCTTGGAAGGGGATGTCCCGCGCTTTTTCCTCCCCTTCTGTATGCGCCTCGGCCTTCTTCTCCTCCTTCTTCACCGTGAGCACCTGGAACTCCCGGGAGCCGTCCCGGTAGACGGTGATCCCCTTGCACCCCGTGCGGTGGGCCTCGAGGTAGGCGGCCTCCACGTCCTCCACCGAGGCGTGGTTTGGAAGGTTGATGGTCTTGGAGAGGGAGTTCCCGGCGTACCCCTCGGCGTCAAAGGCCCGCTGCACCGCCCCCTGCATGCGCACGTGGTCCAAGGGGTGGATGTCGTGGGCGCACTGGAAGACCCGCCGGATGGGCTCGGGGACGAAGGGGAGATTTTGCACGGAACCGTGGCCGTCCTTCTGGATCTCCTCCACGATCTTCTCCCAGTCCCACTTCCCGTCCTTGGCGAAGCCAGGGGCGGGCGGGTAGGCCTCCATGAGCTCCACGAAGAGGGGGTGGAGGAGGGGCTTGTACTCCCCGCCGATCCTGCGCCAGACGAAGGGACTGAAGACGGGCTCAATCCCCGAGGAGACCCCCATGAGCATGCTGGTGGTCCCCGTGGGGGCCACGGTGAGGAGGGCCACGTTGCGCCGTGGGCGGACGCCTAAGGCCTGGAAGTACTCCCGGTGTTCCTCGTAGAGGGGGAAGACGCCCCTTTCCTCGGCCAGGGCCTCGGAGGCCCGGATGGCCTCCTCCCTTTGAGCGGACATGATCTCGTAGACCTTCTCCCGGGCCTCCTCCGAGGCGTAGGGGAGGCCCATCTTGATGAGGGCGTCCGCCAGGCCCATGACCCCTAGGCCAAGCCGCCTGAGCCGCCTCGCCGCCTCCTCGTTGTCGGGGAGGGCGAACCTGTTCACGTCCAGGACGTTGTCCAGGAAGCGGACGGCGGTGTGGACGTCCTTGCGGAACTCCTCCATCTGGAAGGCCCCGTCCTTCACGTAGGCGGCGAGGTTCAGGGCCCCCAGGTCGCAGGGCTCGCCCATGGTGAGCGGGATCTCACCGCAGGGATTGGTGGAGCGAATCCAATAACGGGGCCCCAAGCCCTTCAGGGCCGAGAACTCGTTGACCCGGTCCACGAAGATGAGGCCCGGCTCCCCCGTGGCCCAGGCGTGCCAGGCGATCTCGTGCCAGAGCCACCGGGCGGGGACCTTCCCCCCATAGAGGGGGATGGGCTTGGCGCCATCGGCCCGCTCGGGAAGCTCGGGGAGCCTGCCCGTGTAGGGGCCCTCCAGGGGGTAGGGGTAGTACTTCCCCGGCACCTCCACGGGGGTCACGGGCCAGAGGGCGTCCTCCTCCAGGGCCTTCATGAAGGCCTCGGTGACCAGGACGGAGATGTTGAAGGTGGAGATGTCCCCCTCGGCCTTCTCCCGGTCCAGGTCCTTGGCGGTGAGGAAGTCCAGGAGGTCGGGGTGGTCAATGGAGAGGGTGGCCATCCCCGCGCCGCGGCGGGTGTTGTGGCTCACCAGGCCGTTGGCGAGGTAGGTGTGGTTCTCATCCACGGAGAGGTCCAGGGTGAGGATTGCCCCGCCTGGCTCCACGGAGGCCACCTGCACGTAGTACTCGTTGAAGGGAAAGGGTTCGGCCTCCAGGCCCAGGTCCTGCGCCTTTTCCAGGACCATAGCGTACCCCGTGGCGGTGAGCCGACGCTCGCCCCGGATATACCGGAGGAGGTCCTTCCGCAAGGGGGTGTAGGGGGAGGCGTGGCCCTTCTTGCCCTTCTCCGCCACCGCCAAGAGAGGCTTCAGCAACCCTTCGGCGTGGGGCAGGGGCCAGCTGGACTCCCTCCGGGTGTCGGGCTGCCTCTCGTAGAGAGCTTCCAAGCGAGAGCCCTTGGGCACCCCGATCCTCTCCAGGTACCGCTCCAGGCCCTTGGCGGTGACCACCCGGACCCGGTAGTGTTCGGCCTTGGAGAAGCGCCCCGGCAGGGGGTTGTAGCGGAGGAGCTTGGAGGGGATACCCAGTCCCCCCAGGAGGACCATTACGTCCTGGGCCAGGCGTTTGGAGGCGGTGGTCAGCATGGGGTAACCTGCGGTAAGGGTACCATCGGCCTCAAAGAGGCCCCGGAGGAAGGCGGCGAGGACGGGGCGGGGGCTTTGACGGATGGCCCTGGGGACCTCCAGTTCGTGGGCCTTCCCCTTGAGAAGGCCGTTCTTCCTGAGCCAGGTGACCAGGTGACGGCTCTGGGCCACTAAGGTGACGCTCCGGTCCCCCGGCTTCCGCTCTTCCCGGAGCTCCAACCCGAAGAGCTCGCGGAAGAGGCGCTTGACCTCTTCCCGCATAGGCTCTTCCTCGTGGACGGAGAGGCCGATCCGGTCCCCGCTCACGAAGCCCTCTCCGAAGAAGAACCCCAGCAGGAAGGCCAGGTCCTCGGTGAGCACCTCCGGGGTGCGGACGGGGGTGGCGTTGGGGTGGAGGGGTTCGTCCAGGGGGGCGAGCTGGACTGGGGTCCCCGTGTGCTCGTCCAGCACCCAGATCACCCAGTCCCCGGGTCTGAGGTCCTGCAGTTCCACCCAGGCCCGCGTCCCGTCTTCTCGGAGAACCTTGAGCTTGTGATTAGGGGTCCCTTGGACCTCGAGGCCATTTTCCAGGACCACCCGGAGGGTGGAGGCTACGCCGTTGTTGTACCCCTCGGGGCTTCGCCGCCAGCCCTCGTCGGTGGCCACACTTAGGGCGTGGGGCTGCCAGCCCCGAAGGAAGGGGTCCACGATCTCCCGAAGGCGTAGCGTGCCCCGGTCGGTGTGGACCAGGGTATCGGGGTGGAGACACCCCCCCTGCCGCACCACCCGGAGGACCGGGGCGTACACGTAGCGCAGGGTGGCCACGGGGCCCGCCCCTTCCGCTCCCAGGGCGGCCCACTCCAGGAAGTTGTCAAAGAGCTCAAAGAGAAAGCTCACCGGCCCCGAGCTCGTCCCCCCGCTTCCCCGGATGGGGGCTCCTTCCGGGCGGAGGAGGGAGAAGTCCACGTGGGGGGTGAGGCCCCTCCGGGCCAGGTCCGCGGCCTCGCGGGCGGCCTCCACGATGCCCCCCATGTCGTCGGGGACCAGGATGCGCTCCTTGGGGGGTTCCTCCACCACCCCCACCCCCCGCTCTTCCGCCAGGGCCATGAGCTCGGGGGAGAGCTTTCCGTAGACCACCCGGGCGAAGTTCTTGAGCCGGATCTCCTCCTTGGGCCCATCGGGGTTGGTGGGGGGGCGCATGAGGCCCCGGAGGAAGTCCTCGAGGTCCGGGTGCTCCGCCGAGAGGTAGGCCACGCCCCGCACCTCCCGGCGCCTGCCCGCCCCCTTGGAGCGGTAGGGGTCCAGGTTCACCCCGTTTCCGCCCCCCACCTTGGTGACCAGGGCGAGCTTCTTGGCCACCTCCATGATGCCCGCGAAGCTCTCGGGGGGGTTCTCCGTGGCCCCTTGGACGAAGCAGTTGAGGAGGTTGCCGTGGGCGGTGCCCGCCCCGGCGAGGATCCGGCCCCCCGGGGAGAAGCGCTTGGTGCTCATGAGCTCGTAGAACTTCTCCTCCCAGTAGGCCCTTTCCTCGGGCTTCTCGGGCTTGGCGATCTCCCGGGCCACCCGGCGGAACATGCCCAGGATGTCCCCGTCCCCGGGCTGGAGGTACTGGCGCTTGGCGATGGCCTGGGCGTGCTCGTCAAAGAAGGGTCGCTCCATAGGTCCTCCCTAATAACCCCCAGATCTTGGGGTTAGGTGGCAGGATGCTACTACTCCTTGGGTTTTCACGGCAAGTGGGGGGGACCACACTCTGGCCCGGGCGGTTGACGGGGCTTCTAAAGGTTACCAGAATGGAAAGGATGCGCGCCGCCTTTCGCACCCTGGGGTGCAAGGTGAACCAGGTGGAGACCGAGGCCCTTTTGGGCTTTCTCAAGGCGCTGGAGCCCGAGGTGGTCCCCGTGGAGGCCGGGGGGGCGGACCTCGTGGTCATCAACTCCTGCGCCGTCACCACCACGGCGGAGGCGGACACCCGCAAGGAGGTGCGCCGGGCCAGGCGGTACAACCCCGAGGCCTTCATCGTGGTCACGGGGTGCTACGCCGAGCTCGCCCCCGAGGTCCTAAAGGAGCTCGGGGCGGACGCGGTGGTGCCCAACGCCCGCAAGGCCGAGCTTCCCCGGGTGATCCTGGAGCGCTTTGGCCTCCCCTCCGACCCCATCACCACCCCGCCCAACGAGTTCTGGGGGGCGGGGGAAAGGGGGCTTTTAAACAGCCGGGTGCGGGCCTTCCTGAAGGTGCAGGACGGGTGCCAGGCGGGCTGCGCCTACTGCATCATCCCGAGGCTTAGGGGCAAGGAGCGCCACCGGGACTACCGGGAGGCCCTGGCCGAGGCCGAGGCCCTTCTCCGCATGGGGATCCGGGAGATCGTCCTCACCGGGGTGCGCCTCGGGAGCTACCGGGGGCACCCCCGGGGCCTCGCGGGGCTCGTGGAGGACCTTTACCACCTGGGGGCCAAGGTGCGGCTTTCCTCCATAGAACCCGAGGACACGGGGGAGGACCTCCTGAGGACCATTGGCCGCTACGCTCCCGAGGTCAGGCCCCACCTCCACCTCTCCTTGCAGACGGGCTCGGACCGGCTCCTCAAGCTCATGGGCCGCCGCTACGATAAGGCCTACTACCGGGACCTGGTGCGGCGGGCCTACGAGCTCATCCCCGGCTTCGCCCTCACCACCGACGTCATCGCGGGCCTCCCCACGGAGACCGAAGAGGAGCACCGCGAGACCCTGGCCTTCCTGGAGGAGCTCAGGCCCACCCGGGTCCACGCCTTCACCTACACGCCGAGGCCCAAGACCCGGGCGGCCTCCATGCCCCAGGTGCCCCCGGAGGTGAGGAGGCGCCGCACCAAGGAGCTCATCGCCCTGGCCCAGCGCCTGGCGGAGGAGCGGGTCCGGCCTAAGCTCGGGGAGCGGGTGGAGGTCCTGGTGGAAAGGGTCCAGGGGGGCGAGGCCTTAGGCCACACCCCCGACTACTACGAGGCCCGGCTTTCCGGGGAGGCCCGCCCCGGGGAGACGGTCTGGGCCCGGGTCCTGGGGGTGGAGGGGTACGTCCTTTTGGGCCGGGTGGAGGGGGTCAAGGGGCCCCTGGAGCTTCCCGTGCGGTAGGATGCCTTCCATGGAGTGCGTGTTCTGCCGCATCATCGCCGGGGAGCTCCCCTCCAGGAAGGTCTACGAGGACGAGGCCTTCGTGGCCTTCCACGATATAAGGCCCAAGGCCCCGGTGCACGTCCTGGTGGTGCCCAAGGAGCACGTGGAGAAGCTCTCCGACTACCCCGACACCGAGGAAGGGGAGAGGAAGCTCGGGGCCCTTTTCCGCACCGTGGGCCGGGTGGCGCGGCACCTGGGCCTCGAGGGCTACCGCGTCCAGGTGAACGTGGGGGAAAAGGGGGGGCAGGAGGTCTTCCACGTGCACGTGCACGTCATGGGGGGCTGGGGATGAGGAAGCGGTCCAAGACCCTCCCCGCGGGGTCCAGGGCGTAGCCCAAAAGGCCCTCCCGCCCCACCTCCAGGAAGAGGGCGTGGTGGGCCACGGCCAGGGCCCGGCTCCAGGGGAGGGGCGGCCGGGTGGGGTAGAGCCCCGCGCCCCCGCCCCCCACCACCAAGTGGGTGGTGGGGCCCACCTCCAGGCGCTCGTAGTGGTGGTCGTGGCCCGCGAGGACCAGGGCCACCCCGTGCCGCCGGAGGAGGGGCTCCAGGAGGCTCCTTAAGGCGGGGCTTCCCCCGTGGAGCCCCGAGGAGTAGAGGGGGCGGTGGAGGAGGAGGGCTTTCAGGGGAGCGGTGGAGCTTTGGAGGGCCTCCTCCAGCCAGGCCCGCTGGGCCTTGAGGTCGCCTTCCGTGTAGAGGACGAAGGCCTCGAGGCCCCCGAACCGGACCCGGTAGTAGGGCCTCTCCAGCCCGAAGCGCTTGAGCTGCGCCCTAAGGCTTGGGGCGTCGTGGTTGCCGAAGGCGGGGTAGAGGGGAACGGGGGGAAGCTCCTTCAGGAAGGCCTCCACCACGGCGCCCCTAGGGTAGAAGTTGTCCCCGGCGGTGAGGAGGGCCGTGAGGGGGCTATGGGCGTGCTCCCTTTGGAGGAGGGCCGCCACCTGGGCCCGCCCCCAGGTGTTCGCCCCCCAGTCTCCCAGGACCGCAAGCCGCTGGCCCAGGGCCAGGGAGAAGAGGAGGAGAAAGGGGAGAAACCGGCGCAAGGTCTAGGCTTCCGCGGCCCCGTGGGGCTTGAGGCTCGCCTCCTCTACCCCCGCCTTCTCCACCACCTCCTCCGCCACCAGGATGGGCGCCCCCGCCCTTAAGGCCAGGGCCATGGCGTCGGAGGGGCGGGCGTCCACCTCCAGCTCAATCCCCCGGTGCTCCAGGATGAGGCGGGCGTAGAAGGTGCCGTCCCTAAGGTCAATGATCTCCACCCGCCTCAGTTTAGCCTGGAGCATCTCCATCACCGAGAGGAGGAGGTCCGGCGTGAGGGGCCTTGGGGGCTTTTCCCCTTGCAGGGCCACCACGATGTGGTGGGCCTCGAGGGGACCGATGACGATGGGTAAAAGCTTATCGTTCTCCGTCCTGAGCAGGACCACCACGCTGCCGTTTTGGGGGTCCACGCCCAGGGTTTCAATCTTGGCGCTCAGCATGCCTTCAGTATAGACTGGGCCCGTGAGGACCTACCCTGTGGAGATCGCTGGGGTCAAGCGGGAGCTTCCCATTGTCCAGGTGGGGCCGGATGTGGCCGTGGCCCTTTTGAACCTCTTGGGCGACACCGAGCTCACCGAGGCGGCGGCGGAGGAGCTAGCCAAACGCTTGCCCCCGGAGGCGGAAACCCTGGTCACCCCGGAGGTCAAGGCCGTGCCCCTGGCCCACGCCCTTTCCCGCATCACGGGCAAGCCCTACGTGGTGGCCCGCAAGACGGAGAAGCCCTACATGATCAACCCCGTAAGCCGCCAGGTGCTCTCCATCACCACGGGGAAGCCCCAGCTTCTGGTGCTGGACGGGGCGGACGTTCCCCTCATCCGGGGTAAAAAGGTGGCCATCGTGGACGACGTGGTCTCCACGGGCTCCACCCTGGCGGGCCTCAGGGAACTCATCGAGAGCGTGGGGGGAGAGGTGGTGGCGGTGCTCGCCGTCTTCACCGAGGGTACCCCTCGCCAGGACGTCATCGCCCTGGGCCATCTTCCCCTTTTCAAGCCGGAATAGGAGGAGGCTATGGAAACCTACCCCATCGCCATCGGCGGCATCACCCGGCACGTGCCCCTGATTGAGCCCTTACCGGGAAGGCGCATTCCCTTGGTGGAGTTCCTAGGGGACCCAGAGCTCACCCGGGCCGCCGCCCTGGCCTTGAAGCCCCTGGTGCCTTCGGATACCGAGATCCTCTTCACCACCGAGACGAGCCCCATTCCCCTCACCCACGTGCTGGCGGAGGCGTTGGGCCTGCCCTACGTGGTGGCCAGGAGGCGCCGCCGTCCCTACATGGAAGACCCCATCATCCAGGAGGTCCAGACCCTGACCCTGGGGGTGGGAGAGGTGCTCTGGCTGGACCGCCGCTTCGCCGAGAAGCTCCTCAACCAGAAGGTGACCCTGGTTTCCGATGTGGTGGCGAGCGGGGAGACCATGAAGGCCATGGAGAGGATGGTGGTCCGGGCGGGAGGGCACGTGGTGGGGCGGATCGCCGCCTTTAGGCAGGGAAACCCCTCCTTGGAAGTGGCTACCGTGGCCGAGCTCCCGGTGCTTTAGAAACGTTGTGGGGCTGTGCTGGGGGCTGGATGCTTTCCGGCCCCCAGGGGTATTTTGGGGAAGGGGGTTGCATGAAAGGCATCGGGTTGTTGGCCCTTTCGGTTTTGGGCGGTCTGGCTTGGGCTGCCTTCTCCGATGTGCCCCAAGGCCCTCTCACGGAGCAGGTGGAGGCGGTGGTGCGGGCCGGGTGGATTCAGGGGTATCCCGACGGAACCTTTCGCGGGCATGAGGTCTTGAACCGCTACCAGCTGGGGACTGTTTTGGGGCGGGTGCTGAAGGATCTCGGGGTGGAGGGCAAGCCGGTGGCCTTTAAGGACGTGCCCCCCGGGCATTGGGCCCTGGAGCCCCTATCCTTGGCCGTGGCCTGGGGGCTTGTTACCGGTTACCCCGACGGGACCTTTCGGGGGCAGGAGCCCTTGAACCGGGCTGCCTTGGCCGCGGTGCTTGCGCGCATCTTGGAGCGGCTGGGGGTGGCCAGGGAAGCCCTGTTGCCCTGGGACGTGTCCGAGGTTCACTGGGCAGCCCCGGCGGTGCGCCGGGTGGTGGGGGCGGGGCTTATGGACCTGAACCCGGACGGCTCCTTTGGCCTCGAGGCCCCGGTCAACCGCTACCAGATGGCCCGGGTCCTGGCTGCCTTGAGGTCCTTGCTGGAGGGGTTGGGCAAGCTTGGACCTAAGACCCAGGAAGCCCAGCCTTCCCCTCCCTCGCCACCCAGGCAGTCCCCGGGCACCCTTGCCCCAGCGGTGGCCAAGGAGCCCTTGGACCTGCCCGCCAGCTGGGTGGGTATGGCCCGGGGGCAGGTTTGGGTGGTGGGTGAGAAGGCCTGGCTGTGGGCCGCAGGTGAGGCCAAGGAGGCGGGGCCCGCGGGGGCCGGGGTGGCGTTGCCTCCCTGGCGTTTGCAAGGGGGTGTCCTGGAGGACGGCAAGAACCGGTATGTTCCCCTAGGGGCGGGCGGGGGCAAAGAGGTCCTTCCTCCGGTGCTCCGCCGAATGGGTGAGGGGCATTTGGCCCTGGACCCCTCGGGCAACTACCTCTTGCTGGTGAATGCCCGGCCTCTTTGCGATTGCCCAAGCCGGGTGGTGCGCCTGGTGCTTCTTCTGAGCAACCCCGTGGGCCTGTACGAAGAGTACGCTTACCTTTTGGACGGTCCTGAGGCCGAGGTGGCGGGGGTGGCCTGGCCCGATCCCAAGAACCTGCTGGTCCTCGAGGCCCAACCGGGAAGTGCCCGCCTGTACCGGGTCGACCTCAACGCCGGGGAGGACATCGCTTTCAGCGCTTGGGACGAAGGGGGTTTGGAGGAGCGGAACCCCATCCCGGTCCGCCCGGTGGACAAGGTGCTCTTGGCGGAACTCCCCTTGAGCCGACCCAAGGGCTTGGCCCTGGAGGACAAAGATCGCCTCCTGACGGTGATGGAGGACAAGCTGCAGCGGATTCACCTCCCAAGTGCCCTTTGGTAAAGGGCATAAACTCCCGGTCCAGGAGAGCACCCCGCATGGAGGGAGTTTAGCACCCCTCGGATCCCGGGCCCTGGGCATCCGACCGCCGTACCCCCCTTTCCGTGGCCAGGAAGGCCACGGGAATATCCCAGGGGTCCCGGGGAAGGCGAGGCAGGAGGAGGGCCTCGGGCACCACCCCCAGGGAGAGGGCCCTCACTCCAAAGAGGAAGCGGTCGTAGTACCCCTTGCCGTGGCCCAGCCGGAAGCCTTCCCGGTCAAAGGCGAGGCCCGGGACCACGATGAGCTCCAAGACCCCAGGGTCCACGGCCTCGGTGGTGGGCTCCTTAAGGCCGAAGGGCCCTGGCGCCAAGGGGCCCCAGGGGTGGACGCTTAGGCCCTCCCCGGCCACCTTGGGGAGGTAGTAGCGGACGGGGTAGGCCTCCACCAGGGGGGTGAGGTCCAGCTCGTGGGGGAGGGGGTGGTAGAGGAGGATGTGACGGAAGCCCCGTTCCCGAAGCCAGGGGAGGAGGGCCGAGAGGACTTGGCGGGAGAGGGTTTCCCGGTCCAGGGTGCGCCAGACCCGCAGGGCGAGGCGGCGCAGGGCGGGCTTGTCCACGGGGGGAGGGTACTACGTCCCCGCCTTGACACTCAAGCTATTGGAGTGTCAAAATGGGCCTAGGAGGGTAGGGTATGCCGGTCTACGTCTACAAGGGCTTGCAGACGGGCAACTACTACGAGTTTGAGCAGGGCTTCCACGACGAGCCCCTTGCGGCGCATCCCGAGACGGGAGAGCCCCTTAAAAGGGTCATCACCCCGCCCGCCATCATCTTCAAGGGGTCGGGCTGGCACGTGAAGGATTACGCCAAGAAGGACGGCGAGGGCAAGTCCGGGGGCGAGGAGAGCAAGGAGTAATACCACCCCATGCTGGCGCAAGCCCGCATGGAAACCCGGAAAAGGGGTCCCAAAGGGCTCTAAGGCTTCACGCCAAAAGGGTATAAGGCCACTTCAGGCCGGCGCAAGCCGACCTAGGGCTAGGGCCAGCGCACCCGGTCCCCAGGGGCGAAGGTAAGGAGCCCCTCCCGCACCTCCAAGGCTCCCCGGTAGGCGGTGCCGGGGGCGTAGGTTTCCCCCGGCCTCAGGTGGGCCACCCGGAGCACCCGGCCTTCCCCGTCCAGGAAGGCCACCACCACCCCGAAGCGGTACCCCTGGGTGGTGAAGGGGGCGTCGGTGGCCTCGGGGAAAAGGTAGAGGAGGGCCTCGAGGGGCTCTTGCCGTAGGCCGAGCCCCCGGGCCCAGGCCTCGGGGGTGCGGGCCAGGCGGCCCTCCAAGACCCTGGTCCCTTCCCGGGTCTCCACCCGGATGGGGGTGGTGGGGGGAGGGGGCGGGAGCCTGCGGAAGGCCAGGAGGTAGCCGAGAAGGGAGAAGACCGAGAGGAGGACGAGGAGGAGGAAGGCGGCGAGGGGGAAGAGGGGGTTCCGCTCCACTACCTGGGCCAGAGCTTCAGGGCCTCGCCCCCCACCCGGGCGCCCTCGCTGAGGCCGCGCCTCCGGAACCAGCCCTGGTTCACCTCGAGGGCCCCCTGGTAAACCACCCCGGGGTAGTAGACGGGACAGGGGTCGGCCCTGCAGGGGGCCATCTCCAGGATGCGGAGGACGATCCCTTCTCGGTTGAAGAAGGCGATGGAAAGGGGGATGAGGGTGTTCTTCATCCAAAACCCTCCCGCGGTGGGGGCGGGGAAGAGGAAGACCATGCCCTCGTCCTCTCCTAGGCTTTTCCGGAACATGAGGCCCTGGGCCTGGCGCTCGGGGGTGTCGGCCACCTCCACCTTGAGGGGGTAGCGCTTGCCGTTTCCCTCCACGTAGAGGGTGCTCCGGGGGAAGGTGAGCCCCTGGGCCAGGGCGAGAAGGCCAAGGAGGGCGAGGAGGACAAGGAGGCGCATAGGCCCATTATGGCAGGAGGGCCCTCAGGCGGGCTTGGATTTCCCCCTGCACCGCCTCGAGGCTCCTCGTGGCGTCCAGGACTACGAAACGCTCGGGCTCGGACCGGGCGAGGGCGAGGTAGCCCTCCCGCACCCTCCGGAAGAAGGCCAGCCCCTCCTCCTCAAAGCGGTCCTTGGCCCTTCCCTCCAGGCGCCTCAGGGCCTCCTCCGGGGGAAGGTCCAGGAGGAAGGTGAGGCGGGGCTTTAGGCCCAGGGTGGCCCGCTCGGCCACCTCTTTCAGCCAGGAAAGGGGAAGCCCGCGCCCGAAGCCCTGGTAGGCGAGGCTGGAGTCCAGGTAGCGGTCCGAGACCACCCAGGCCCCCTCCTCCAGGGCGGGGAGGATCGCTTTGCGCACGTGTTCGGCCCGGTCGGCGCTGAGGAGGAGGTACTCGGCCTCGGGGGAAAGGTCCTGAGCGAGGAGGGTTCGGACCTCCCCTATGCCCCCTCCGGGCTCGTGGGTGAGGCGGACCCGGAGGCCCCTTGCCTCCAGGAAGCGGGCGAGGAGGCGGGCTTGGGTGGACTTGCCGCTCCCGTCCAGGCCCTCGAGGGTGAGGAAAACCCCTTTCATCAAAGCCCCGTGGGGTGGTCCAGGAAGACCCAGGGGAGGCCGAAGCGGGCCTCGAGGTGGGCGGCGAGGGCCTTCACCCCGAAGGTCTCCGTGTCGTAGTGGCCGGCGTAGATGACGTTGAGCCCCCGCTCAAAGGTCTCGTGGAAGACGCTGTGCTTGGGCTCCCCGGTGATGAAGAGGTCGGCGTCCACCTTGGGGAGGAGGCTTACCCCCGCCCCCGAGACCAGGATGACGGTCTCCACGTGGTCCGGGCCTCCCTGGTGCACCAGGGGCTGCATCCCCGTGAGCTGGCCCAGGCGGTCCGCCACCTGGAGGAGGGGGGTGGGGATGGGAAAGCGCCCTTTCACCCCCACGTCCCAGGGCTCGAGGTCCACCAGGCCCAGGTCCCGGGCCAGGACGAAGTTGTTCCCCACCTCCTCGTGGGCGTCCAGGGGGAGGTGGGCGGCGTAAAGGTTGATGCCCCCCTGGAAGAGGAGGTCCAGGCGGCGCTTGTGGTGGCCCACGAGGGGAAAGGGCTTCCCCCAGAAGAGGCCGTGGTGCACCAGGAGGAAGTCCACCCCCTCCTCCAGGGCCCTCCGGAAGATGGCCTCCCCGGCGTCCACCGCCGCCCCCACCTTGCGCACCGCCCGCCTCCCCTCCACCTGGAGGCCGTTTAGGGAGGGGTCCTCTGGGAAGGCCTGGAGCCTTAGGTAAGCGTCCAGATACCGCACCAGCTCGTCCCGGTCCATGGGACAAGCTTACCCCAGGGCCCCGGCGCCCCGGTGCGCGGATGACCGGTCAGTATCATGGGGGCATGGAGCCCGAGGTCTTGCTGAAGCTCCGCTTTCTATCGGATCTGGTCCCCGGCCCCGAGGGCTTCCCCCTTTTCCTCCTCACGGAGATCCAGGAGGGGGACCCGCCCCGCTACCGCTCCCGCCTCGCCCTCTATGACGGGGCCTTACGCCTCCTCACCCAGGGGGAGGCGAGGAAGCCCCGCTACGCCCACCCGTACGTTTACTTCCTGCGCAAGGTGGGGGAGGGAGAAGAGCTTTTCCGCCTGGACCTTCGGGGGGGCGAGGCGGAAAGGCTCACGGAGACGGCCGGGGTGCTGGACTACGCCCTGGGCCCGGGGGGAGAGGTGGCCTTCCTGGCGCTGAAGGAGCCCCCAAGGCCCGGGGCGCCCCGCGTCTTTGAGGGCTGGCCCTTCAAGTTTGACGGGCGAGGCCTCCTCCCCGAGGGAAACGTGGCCCTTTACGCCTTGGAGAAGGGGAGGCCCCGTCTCCTCCTGGACCGCTACCCCGCCCCCAAGGAAATGGTCTACGCCCCCGGTGGCCTTTATTTGGTGATGCCCGAGGACCTCGAGGCCCAGATGGAGGGGCGGGATGCCCTCTACCTCCTCCGGGAGGGGCGCTTGGAAAGGGTCTACGGGGGTGTAGGCCCCATCTTCGGCCTGGAGTGGAGCCCAGAGGGCCTCTTCTTCCTGGGGCACGCCTTTGAGCGGGGCGGGGGGACGGAGGCGAGGCTTTACCACCTCAAGGGAGGCGAGGCCCGGGTGCTCCTGGAGGGGAGCCTAGGGAACTCCCTGAACTCCGACCTCCGCTTTGGCCAGCACGCCCAAGGCCCCAAGTGGGGCGGGGACGGGGTCTACGTGGTGCGCACCGAGGCCGGGAGGGCGAGGCTTTACCGGGTGGACCTGGAGGGGAGGGCGGAGGCCCTCACCGAGGAGGGAAGCGTTCTCGCCTTCGCCCTCGCGGAGCGGGGGCTCTTCCTCCTCAAGGAGGGCTTCAGCCACCCGGCCCGCCTCGAGGGCCCCTTGGGCACCTTTGACCCCAACGCCGGGGTCTTGGACCTGGCCGAGCCCCTCTACACCGAGTGGACAAGCCCCGAGGGGCACGAGGTCCCGGGGTGGGTCCTTCTGCCCGAGGGGGAGGGGCCCCACCCGGTGATCCTCTACATCCACGGGGGGCCCCACACCGCCTTCGGCGAGGCCCCCATGCTGGAGTTCCAGCTCTTCCTCCGGGCGGGCTACGCCGTGGCCTTTTCCAACCCCCGGGGCTCCACGGGCTACGGCCAGGACTTCGCCCTCCTGGAGGGGGAGTGGGGGGAGCGGGACGAGCGGGACCTCCTGGGCTTCCTGGACCACGTGCTCGCCCACTTTCCCCTGGACCCTAAGCGGGTGGGGGTGGCGGGGGGAAGCTACGGGGGGTACATGACGAACTGGCTTACCGCCCGCTACCCGGAGCGCTTTAAGGCGGCGGTCACCGACCGGAGCATCTGCAACTGGCTGAGCTTCTTCGGGGCGAGCGACATCGGCCCCCGGTTCACCTACCTGGAGCTTGGGGCCAGGCCCTGGGAAAGGCCCGAGGTCCTCTGGGAGAAGAGCCCCCTCCGCCTCGTCCACCGGGTCCGGACCCCCACCCTCGTGGTCCACTCGGAGGCCGACCACCGCTGTCCCATAGACCAGGGGGAGACCTGGTACACGGCCCTACGCCACCTCGGGGTGCGGACCCGCTTCTTCCGGGTGCCGGAGGAGGGGCATGAGCTTTCCCGCTCGGGCCGGCCGGACCGAAGGATCGCCCGGCTTAGGGCCTACCTGGACTGGTGGCGGGAAAACCTGTAGGGCCGGGGGGCCTAGGCCTGGTTCTCCGCCACGGGCTCGGGGATGGGGCCGAAGGTCTCCTCGTAGCGGGCCACGTTTTCCGCCAGGCTCCTTAGGAGGGCCTTGGCGTGCTGGGGGCTGGTGATGACCCGGCTCACCACCATGGCCCCGCCCTGGGGCTGGAGCAGGGCGAAGTCCAGGATGAACTCGTTCTTGGTGTGGGCGATGAGGGCCAGGTTGGTGTAGCGGCCTAGGGCGGTGTCCTTGTCTATCTGGATGTCCAACTTGAGTTCGCTCATTTAAGGGCCTCCTCTAGCTTGGGCAACACCCTTTTTAGGGTGAGCCGTGCCCGGCCTAGGCTTTTCACCCCGTCCAGGAAAAGGAGAAGGTGATGCCCAGGAAGGGGCGCCAAAAGCAGCGCCCCTTCTGGGTACTCTATCATGACCTCTTCCAGGTCTTCCTGGCCCAAGCCCTGGGCCAGGGCCTGGGCCGTGCCCAAGGCGGTGGCGGCCCGGGCGGAGAGGAGGCCGGGCTCCGGAGCCCCCTCCTCGCGAACCTCCTCCACCACGAAGCCGTCCTCGCTGAGCAGGGCCGCCACCCGCACTCCCCGGGTGGCCTTGAGTTCCTTGAGGGCTTCCTCCACCATCTCTCCTCCTAGAGCCCCTGCACCTTTAGGGCGATGCGGGAAAGCTCCTGGCCGATGGCCTTGCGGTCCATGCCCCGTTCGATCACCGCCCCCAGGATGTACTCCCCCACCCTCAGGGCCAGCACCTCCTGCTGGTCCGTGGCCAGGGTGAAGCGGCGCACGTCCCCCGAGAGGGCCTCGGCCAGAGGGGCCATGTGGCGCACCAGGGAGGCGAGCTCCGCCGCCAGGACCTCGGCGGGGGGGGCGCCCCGGCCCAGGGCCTCAATCACCAGGCCGTCCAGCCCCGTGAGGACCGCCCGCCGCACCCCTAGGGGGGCCAGGCTTTCTAGGTAAGCCATCCCGCCACCTCCCAAAGCCTTTCCCTGGCCTTGGCCGTTTGCCACCGCGCCTGGCCGAGGTTGCCCTCGGCCTCTAGAAGAAGGAGGAGGAAGAGGTCCGAAGACCCTTGCCTAAAGGCCCAACCCTCCCGGGATGTGGAGCCAGCGCGCACCATTCGGGCATAGCCTACCACGGGATGCCCCCCCACCAGAAGCTCCTCTACCCTGGGGGTGCCTAGGCTTCCCGCGTAGGCGGCCCGGGCCTGGCGCAGGAGGGCGGCGTGCTCGGCCACGGCTGCCTCCAGGTCCACCCGTCTCCGGCCGACCCCTTCCACCAAGAGGCCCTCCAGGGTGCCGATGGCGGCGGCGAAAGCCCCGTCCACCCGGTCCAGGAGGTCCTGCAAGAGGGTTTCGGTAGGGCTTTCGGGACGTCTCATCTTCGCTGAAAGCGCGCCCTTCCCGGGCCGGATGGCTTCAGAGGGGCTTCCTCCCCTCCAGGGCCCGGCCCAGGGTCACCTCGTCGGCGTACTCCAGGCTCCCCCCCACGGGGAGGCCGTAGGCGGGCCGGGTCACCCGCACCCCCCGCTTCTTCAGCTCCTCGGCGAGGAAGAGGGCGGTGGCCTCCCCCTCCACGGTCATGGAGGTGGCGAGGACCACCTCCTCCACGCCTTTAAGCCGCCGGAAGAGGCCCTCCAGGTTGAGCTCCTTGGGGCCGATGCCCTCCAAGGGGTTCAGGGCCCCTCCCAGGACGTGGTAGAGGCCCCGGAACTCCCCGCTCCGCTCCAGGGCGTACAGGTCGGCCACGCTCTCCACCACGGCGAGGAGGGAGCGGTCCCGGTCCTCGTCCCGGCAGATGGGGCAGAGCTCCCCCTCGGCCAGGTTGCCGCACTCGCGGCAGACCCCCAGGCCCTCCAGGCCCGCCAAGGCCGCCCCCAGCTCCTCGGCCTCCTCCCGGTGGAAGGCCAGGAAGAGGGCCAGCTTCTGGGCGGTCTTGGGGCCGACGCCGGGCAGGCGGGAGAGGGCCCGGGTGAGCTTGAGGAGGCTTTCCGGGTAGCGCATCTAAAGGAGCTTCCCCAGCATGTCCCCCACGCCCCCGAGCTCCCGGGCCATCTCCTTTTCCGAGAGCTCGTGGGCCTTCCTCTGGGCGTCCTGGATGGCCACCAAAAGGAGGTCCTCGAGGCCCTCGAGGTCTTCCTGGAAGGCCTTCAGGGCCTCGGGCTTAAGCCTCAGGGCGAGGATCTTGCCGTGGCCGTTCGCCTCCACCTCCACCAGGCCCTGGGCCGAGCCCACCACGGTCATTCGCTCCAGCCGCTCTTGGACCTCGGCGGCCTTCTTCTGGGCCTTCTGGGCTTCCTTCAAGAGCTTCTGCAGGTTCATGCTCCCTCCCCCATGAGTATAGTGGAGGCATGGAGCGCCCAAGAAGGCTTCGCTCGCCCCTTCTCCGCCCCCTGGTGGCCGAGGTGGAGCTCTCCCCCAGGCACCTCGTTCTCCCCCTCTTCGTGAAGGAGGGCGGGGAGAAGGAGGAGGTTTCCTCCATGCCCGGGGTCTTCCGCTACCCCCTCGCCGAGCTTCCCCGAGCGGGGGAGGAGGCCCTGAGGGCGGGCCTTGGAGGCGTGATCCTCTTTGGCGTCCTGCCACAGGAGGCCAAGGACCCCCTGGGCCAGGGGGCCTACGCCGAGGACGGGGTGGTGCAGCGGGCCCTAAGGCTTCTCAAGCGGGAGTTCCCCGAGCTTCTGGTCATGGCCGACACCTGCCTTTGCGAGTACACGGACCACGGCCACTGCGGGGTGGTGAGGGAAGGCCCTCTGGGCTTCTACGTGGACAACGACGCCACCCTGGACCTCCTCGCCAAGACCGCCCTCTCCCAGGCCCAGGCGGGGGCGGACGTGGTGGCCCCAAGCGCCATGATGGACGGGCAGGTCAAGGCCATCCGGGAGGCCTTGGACCGGGGAGGCTTCGCCCACGTGCCCATCCTCTCCTACGCCGTGAAGTACGCCTCCGCCTTCTACGGGCCCTTCCGGGAGGCGGCCCAGAGTGCCCCGGGCTTCGGCGACCGCTCCGGCTACCAGATGGACCCCCGGGCGGGCCTGTGGGACGCCCTGAGGGAGGCGGCCTTGGACGACCTGGAGGGGGCGGACATGCTCATGGTGAAGCCCGCCCTCCCCTACCTGGACGTGCTTTCCGCCCTCAAGGGGCGCTTCGCCAAGCCCCTCTTCGCCTACCAGGTCTCCGGGGAGTACGCCATGCTGAAGGCGGCGGCCCTCAAAGGGTGGCTGGACGAAAGGCGGGCCGTGCTGGAAAGCCTCTTTGCCCTCCGCCGCGCCGGGGCCCAGGGGATCCTCACCTACTACGCCCTCGAGGCCGCCCGCTGGCTGAAGGAGGCCTAAGTACCCCACCGCGGCAAAAGCCGCGGTGGGGGCCCCAAAAGCGTTTTCCCATAGCCTCAGCTCGGGTATCCCATGTTGCGAAGCCAACGCGCGGGCACTTAGCTCGCCCCTGACCGGGGGTCGTACCCCTTTGGCGCGAATCCTCCGCCCCAAAGCCGGGTCGTACGGCTCTTTGGGAGCGTGGGGGGCTCAGGCCTGGGTGGTCCTGGGGGCTTGCCTAGGGGCGGGCACGCCTCCCCTTAAGAGGGTGTGGCCGGAGGCCAAGGCCACCCCGGCCCCGGCCAGGACGAAGACCGCCGGGGCGCCGATCCGCCCCTCTAGGGCTCCGCCCAGCATGGTGCCGAGGAGCACGGCGGCGTTCATCACGGCGCTGATGGTCTCGAGGGCCATGGACGCCTCCACGAAGCCGAAGCCCGGCGAACCCACCCCCGGCCACCTGGTGGACCTTGCTCCCCGCCTGGGAGACCAGGTAGGAGAGGATGAGCCGGGCGAAGGCCTTGTGGCGTAAGGTGGGGATTGTATCAAGATTCGGGGTGGAGGACCAGGTAGGCCACCCTGCGCCCCTCCCGGGCGAGCACCAGGGTTCCCTCGGGCAGGCGGTAGAGGAGGAGGTCCTTGAGCCGCTTTGGCACCTCCCCCGCCTGGCCCACGTAGGCCGTGTCCTCCCTGAGGCGGAGGGAGAGGACGCTACTCCCCACCTTGAGGGCCTGGGGCTCGGGGGAGAGGGAAAGGAGGTGGACCTCGCCCCCCAGGGTCTCCCGGGTGGGGGGACGGCGGCCCAGGTATTCCCGGAGGGCCTCGCCCAGGGTATGGGCCTCCCCCTCCAGGCCCAGGGCCCGGCCCACCTCCAGGAGAAAGGGAAGGGGGTCTTGGGGCCCCAGGCGCTTTAGGGTCAGCTCCAGGCCCTTGCGGGCGAAGTCCAGGAGAGCCTCTTCCGGGGCTTGGCGGTACTTTTCCGCCAGGCCGGGCCCGAAGGCCTCGGGCTGGAACTCCCCCTTGAGCCTGGCGGAGAGGGCCCGGAGGAGGCGGAGGTGGGCGTAGTCCCCCTTAGGGCTGAGGAGGAGGGCCACCACCCGCCCCTCGGAGAGCAGTTCGTAGAGGCGGAGACCGCTTCGGGCCTCCAGCCTGAGGTGGAGGAGGTCTTCCTCCCGCACCGCCCAGACCTCGAGGTCCTCCCAGGGGAGGACCAAGGTCTCCTCCAGGGGGTGGTCCTCGCCCCCAAGGCCCAGGTGCCAGCGGCCCTCGGCCTGGCTCAGGGTGAGGGTGAGGGGGCCCAGGGGAACGCGGCCCGGCCGCAAGGGAAGGGTGGCCAGGTTCTCTCCCACCTGGCCAGGGGGGGGCACCTCGGGCCAGGGGGTTTCCCCTTGAGGGGTGGGGAGGAGGTTGAGGAGGGCGAGGACCTTCTCCAGGGCCACGCGGAACCGGCGCCTCTCCTCCTCCAGGAGGAGCTCCCTCCGCCGCTCTTCCAGGGCCTCCTGTTTGAGGCGTTCCTCCAGGCGGGCGATCTCCTTAGGCCCTGCCCCGAGCCTTCGGGCCTCCTCCAGGGCCCGCCTCAGGGCGGCGAGGTCCCGCCTGGGGGAGAGGCCGTAGGCCCCGTCCCAGTCCAGGAGGCGGTTGAGGAAGCGGCGCACGTAGGTGCGGGTTTCCTCGGGGGGCAGGGGGAGGTCTTGGGGCAGGCGCAGGGCGGTCTCCAGGTACTCCAGGAGGAGGGCCTCGGCCACCTTGGGGTCCTCGAGGTCCACCAGGGGGTCCGAGAGGGCGGGGATGGGGTGGGTGGGGACGAAGCGGGCCAGGTTGAAGTCCCGCCGGAAGCCCTCCTGCTCCCGGTAGGCCCCGTAGTTCTGCAGAAAGGCGTGGACGAGCCTCAGTTCCTCACGCCTGCCCGAGAGGAAGTCCTTGGCCCGGTTTTTCACCTCCCGCTCGGCGAGGAGGCGCCACACCTTCAGGGAGATCCTCTTGAGGCGCTCCTGGATCTCGTCCTCCTGGGGGGCTTCGGGCTCCTCGAGGAGGAGGGCGGGGAGGTCTGGGGGAGCCGGGGGGGCTTGGGGAGTCCCGCCCCGCAGGGCCCGGAGGCGGGCGTCGGCCTGGCGGAAACGCTTGGCGAGGGGCGGGGGGAGGCGGGAGTCCGCCAGGAGGGCCCTAAGCTCCAGGAGGGCCCGCTTCCCCCCTTTGGGGGTGCGGCCCTGGAGAAGGTCCTCCACCCGGTACTCGTAGAGGTCCACCAGGTCGGCCAGGCGCTCCACGCTCCCATCCTATACAATGGACGGGATGCGCCTCGCCCCCCGGTTCCAGGTGGCCGCCGTTTCCCACGTGGGGCGCCGCCAGAACAACGAGGACTTCCACCGGGTGCTCCGCCTCGAGGTGCCCCCGGGCGACCTCCTCCTCCTGGCGGTGGCCGACGGCATGGGGGGCATGGAGGCGGGGGAGTGGGCGAGCAAGGTGGCCATTGAGGCCCTCTCCCAGGCGGCGCGGGCCTACGCCGAGCACTTGAAGGGAGGCCGCTCCGCCGTGGGGCTCCCCAGGGTGATGGAGAAGGCCTTCACCCTGGCCCAAAGGAGGGTGGAGGGGGAGGCGGAAAGGCTCGGAAAGCGGGGGATGGGCACCACCCTCACCGCCCTCCTCTACGCCGACTGGCTGAAGGAGGGGGTGGTGGGCCACATCGGGGACTCCCGGGCCTACCGCTTCGGTCCCCAGGGGCTTTCCCGCCTCACGGAGGACCACTCCTGGGTGGCGGAGCGGGTGCGGGAAGGCGTTTTGACCCCCACCGAGGCGGAGCGCCACCCCTACCGCCACGTCCTCACCCGGGCCCTGGGCCTTCCCGAGGCCCGCTTTGACCTCCTCCCGGTGCGCCTCCTCCCGGGGGAAGGGGTGCTCCTGGTGACCGACGGGCTTTACGGCCTCTTGCCTGAAGAGGAGTGGCTTCTCGGCAAGGACCTGCAGGGGAGCCTCGAGGCCCTGGTGGCCGAGGCGCTTAGGCGCGGCGGGGACGACAACATCACCGCCGTGGCCCTCAGGGTGGAGTGATGCACCTGCTTTTGGCCTTCCTCCTCGTTCTCCTCACCGCGGCCTTGGCCGCGCGGCTTTCCCCTTGGCCCCTCTTCCTCCTCCTCGCCCTCCTTGCCGGGGCGGGGATGGCCCTCGGGGTGCGGCCGGAGGCGGCCCTCCCCTGGCTCCTCCTGGCCCTGGGGACCCTGGCGGCTCCCCGGGTGTACCTGGGTCCTAGGCGCAGGTCCCCCAGGCGGAGGCCCGCCCGGGAAAAGAACCCCACCCGCACCAAGACCACGGAGGAGGAAAAGGCCCTCTCCCAGCGCTACGAGGTCCTGGAGAAGGTGGGGGTGGGGGGGATGGCCACGGTCTACAAAGCCAAAGACAAGAAGACGGGCCGCCTGGTGGCCTTAAAGGTGCCCCAGGAGCGCTTCGTGGGCGACCCCCGCTTCGTCCGCCGCTTCCACCGGGAGGCGGAGGTGCTGGCCAAGCTGGACCACCCCAGCATCGTCAAGGTCTACGACCACGGCCAGGTGGACGGGGTCCACTTCATCGCCATGGAGTTTTTGGAGGGGGAGGGGTTGGACAAGCTCATTGAGGAGCGGCGCCTGAACCTCAGGCAGGCCGCCGCCATCCTCGCCCGGGTGGCGGACGCCCTCCGGCACATCCACGCCCAGGGCATCGTCCACCGGGACATCAAGCCGGGGAACATCATGGTCCTCAAGGGGGCCCTCCGGGAGGACGGGGTGGACCCGAGGGGGGTGCGCCTCATGGATTTCGGCATCGCCGCCGGGAAGGTCCTCACCCGCCTCACCATCACCGGGGTCCGGATCGGCACCCCGGTCTACATGAGCCCCGAGCAGGCCAAGGGGCAGAACCTGGACCACCGCTCGGACATCTACTCCCTGGGCATCGTCCTCTACGAGGCCCTGACCGGACAGCCCCCCTTCACCGGGGGGTACGAGACGGTGATCCACCAGCAGATCTTCCAGATGCCCACGCCCCCCAAGCAGCTTAGGCCCGAGATCCCCCAGGCCCTCTCCGACCTGGTGCTCAAGATGCTGGAGAAGGACCCGGCCAAGCGGCCCGCCCTGGAAGAGGTCATCCGGGTCCTGGAGGGCCCCTGGGACGAGGAGCGGGGCCTTGCCCACCCCCACTACCTCCTCCTCGGGGTGGAGGCCAAGAAGGGCACGGTGCGCCTTCTGGACCTCGAGGGCACCCCGGCCCGCCTCCTCTCGGGCATCGGCTCGGCCCCCGGGCACTTCCCCGCCCCGCCCCTGGCGGTGGCCGCCGACCCCGAGGGGGGGGTCTGGGTTTCGGTCTTTGAGCACGGGGCCAAGATGCTCCACCGCTTCTCCCCCGAAGGGGAGCTCCTCCTCTCCGTGGGGCCCTACGGCATGAAGCCCGGGGAGTTCCTCTTTCCCCTGGGCCTGGCCGTGGCCGACGGCGCCCTTTTCGTCCTGGACGGGGAGACGGCCACCATCACCCGCCTGGACCTGAAGGGCCACTACCAGGCCCGCTTCGGGGGACACGGCCCGGGCCGGGGAAGCTTTCAAGACCCCAAGGCCCTGGTGGCCTCGGGGGAGTTCCTCTTCGTCCTGGACTACGGCAACCGCCAGGTGCAGCGGCTTTCCTTGGACGGGCGCTACCTCTCCCGCTACGCCTTCCGGCGCTCCAAGGAGAGCGAGGACCTCAGGCTCCTGGGGGGCGTGGGGGCTTCGGGGGAGAGGCTTTACCTCTACGATGCCGAGGCGGGCAAGGTGCGGGAGCTGGACCTCTCCGGGGCCCTCCTTGGCTCCTACGCCCTGCCCCTCCTGGAAGGGGAGGACCGCATGAGCCTGGTGGAGCTTCTTCCCTTTGGGGGCATCCTCTACGCCGCCCGGCGGGGGAGCCCCCGGGTCCACCGCATTGACCTGAGGACCGGGGAGGCCCTTGCGCCCTTGGAGGTTTACGCCCCGGTGCGGGCCCTTGCCCTTTGGCGGAATCCGGCATGAGGGTTCTTCTGGTGGAGGACGACCCCGGGGTGCGGGAGGCCTTGGAGCTTGGCCTTTCCCTGGAGGGGCACGAGGTGCGGGCCGTGGACCGGCCCAAAGAGGCCTTAGGGCTCCTTCCCTGGGCCGAGGCGGTGGTCCTGGACATCCTCCTGCCGGAGGGGGACGGGTTTTCCCTCCTCAAGGAGATTCGCGCCCGCTCGGAGGTGCCGGTCCTCATCCTCACCGCCCTGGAGGAGGTGGAGTGGCGGGTAAAGGGGCTGAGGGAGGGGGCGGACGATTACCTGGTGAAGCCCTACAGCCTCCAGGAGCTCCTGGCCCGCCTCGAGGCCCTGGCCCGCCGGGCGAGGAGGCGCGAGGAGGTCCTCGCCTACAAGGACCTCCGCCTCTACCCTAGGCGCATGGAGGCCTTCCGCGGGGAAAGGCGCCTCAGCCTTTCTCCCAAAGCCTTCCTCCTCCTCAAGGTCTTCTTGGAACGCCCGGAGGAGGTGATTCCCAAGGAGGCCCTGATGCTTAGGGTCTGGGGGGAGCCCGTGGAGCCCGCCACCCTCGAGGTCCACCTCTCCGCCCTCCGGAAGGCCCTGGGGGAACCCAGCCCCCTCCAGACGGTGCGCGGGTATGGCTACCGCCTTTTCCTCCCTGAGGGCTAGGCTCTTCGCCCTCCTCCTCCTCGCCCTTCTCCTCCTCCTTGCCCCCCTGGCCTGGCTTTCCGCCCGGGAGGCGGAGCGGGCCGCGAGCGAGGACCTGAGGCGGGCCCTCTATACCCGGCTCTACCTCCTCCAGGCGGAGGGGGTGAGGGACGAGGAGCAGCTCCTTCTTGAGCTTTTCCGCCTGGCCCAGCTCTTCGGGGGCGGGGTGGGGTTTGTCCTCCGGGGGGGCGTGGCCCGGTTCACCCAGCTCGGGGACTGGCCTTTGCCCCCCGGGCTTCCCGCGGCTTTGGCGGCGGAAGGGGTCTACCAGGGGGTCTTTCGGGGGACGCTCTATGTGGCCCTGGCCCAAGGGGGGCTCGCCTATGGCCTCGGGGTACCCCTGGAAGGGGTTTCCGCCCTGGGGAGGCGGCTTCTCCTCCTCTACGCCACCTGGGGCGGGGGGCTTTTGCTTGGGGTCTTCCTCCTCGCCGCCCTCGCCCTTTCCTGGGCCCTCCGTCCCCTCCGGGAGCTGGAAAAGGCCTTGCGGGCCCGGGCCCCCGAGGACCTAAGCCCCCTCCCCGACCCGGGCCTGGCCGAGCTCAGGCCAGTGGTGGCGGCGCTGAACGCCCTTTTCGCCCGGGTGGGGAGGCTCCTCGCCGAGCTCGCCGAGAAGGAGGAGGCGGCCCGGCGCTTCGCCCGCCACGCCTCCCACGAGCTCCGCACCCCCCTCACCGCCCTCAAGGGCTACCTGGAGGTGCTCCGCCGCAAAAACGAGCCCCGGGCCCTGGAGGGGGCCTTGCGGGAGGCCGGGCGCATGGAGGCCCTCCTCGCGGGGCTTCTCCGCCTCGCCCGCCTCGAGGCCCACCCCCTTTCCCCAAGGCCCTTGGACCTACGGGCCTTCCTGCGGGAGAGGGGGGTGGAGGCGGAGGGGGAGGGGGTGGTCCTGGCCGACCCTGAGCTTTTGGCCCTGGCGGTGGAGAACGTCCTGGAGAACGCCCGCCGCCACGGCAGGCTTCCCGTGCGGGCGGAGCTTTCCCGGGAAGGAGAGGGGGTCTGGGTCTGGCTCGTGGACGCGGGCCCCGGGTTTCCCGAGGACCTCCTTCCCCGGGTCCTGGAGCCCTTCGTGCACGGGGGGAAGGGGACGGGCCTGGGCCTCGCCCTGGTGGCCGCCGTGGCCCGGGCCCACGGGGGCAAGGCGCGGGCGGAAAACCGTGGGGGGGCGGGGGTGGGGCTTTTCCTGCCTTTGGCTTCCCTTAAGGTTTCCCCCGGTGCGCCCTTTGGGGAGGAGGGCTAGCCTGGGCGCCGGGAGGTGATGGGAAGTGAAGGGAGCGGCTTTGGGCGCGCTGGTTCTTTTGGCGGGCCTTTCCCTGGCCCAGCAGGCGGACTACCGTATGGAGGCCCGGGCGGCCCTTGCCCTCTCCCAGCTGGAGCGGGTGGCCGGGCTGGCGGGGGGGGAGGAGAAGCTCCTCGCCTGGGCCAAGGAGGTGAAGGCCCGGGCGGAGAAGAGCCACGAGGCCAAGGCCTACTTCAAGGTCCTCCGGGAGGCCCAGGCGGCCCTTTTGCTTTACCGGGCCGCCCAAGGGGAGCCGAAGCTTAAGGCCCGGCCCCAGGCCCGCATGGGCTTTCACCACGGCTTCGGCCCGAAGGGCTGGGGCGGGAAAGGCGTGGACCTCAGGGCTCGGGCCCAGGCCGTCTCGGACCGGGCGGAGAAGGAGCTCGCCTACTACCGGGGCCAGGACCCCTTGGTGAAGGACCTGGTGGCCGAGGCCAAGAACCGGTTGGAGAAGGAGCCCGGCCGGGCCTGGATGCTGGCCCGGGCGGCCTTGGCCCTGATCTCGGCGGAGCGGGGCTTCTGAGGCCGCACCGGGATTGACCCATGCGCTGGCCCGTGCTCCTCCTCGCCTTCTTTGGGATGGCCCTGGGGGGGGAGCCCGGGCCTTTTTCGGAGGAGGCCGTCCTCCTGCGCTGCGCCGAGGTGGTGCGGGCCCTCGAGGTCCTGGCCCTCTACCGGGAGGGGGGGGCCACCCTGGTCCTCCTGGGGCGGGAGAGGCCCCTCCTCCTCCTGGCCCTGGAGGGGGAGAGACCCTACCCCCACCTGGGCCCTCCCCGGGGCAGGCCCCTTCCCCGTAGGCCCTTGCCTTTCCTGAGGGAGTTCTCCCTGGCCCGGCGGGTGGTGGTCCTGCCGGGAGAGTACCGCTGCTTCGTCCTCCACCGGGGCCGGGTGGTGGGGGTGGTGCGCCTGGGGGAGGACCTCCGTCCCCTGCCCCTGCCCCAGGGCCCTTGAGGGGGTAGAATGCCCCTCGTATGAAGCCCGCTTTGGGGCCCGGGCTTTATCCCCTTTTAGGCCCCCCGGCCTCGGGGAAGACCCGGCTCGTCCTGGCCCACGCCCTGGAGGCCCTTAGGGCGCGGGGGCGGGTGTGGTGGGTGGGCCTGCCCCACCAGCGCGTTTACGTTCAGGAGCTTTTCGGCAGGGAGGGGCCCTTTTTGGGCCTGGAGTACCTCTCCTTCCAGGCCCTCTACTACCGGGCGCTGGCCGAGGCGGGTTGGCTTCGCCCCCTCCTTCCGGGGGCGGGGCGGGTGGCCCTGGTGGCCGAGGCCCTGCGGGAGCTCCATGGCCCTGGGGTAGCCCCCGGGGAGGCCCGGCTTTTCGCCCGGGCCATCGCCGAGCTCAAGCGCTTCGGGCTTTCCCCCTTCGCCCTGCCCAAGGAGGGGGAGGCGGGGAGGCTGAGGCGGGTCTACCTGGCCTACGAGCGCCTGAAGCGGGGAAGCCTGGATTACGATGACTTCCGCCGCCTGGCGCTCAAGGTTCCCCTTCGCCTCTTCCCGAGGCCGCACCTGGTGGTGGTGGACGGTTTCCGGGAGGTGGGGCCCTTGGACTTGGCCTTCCTCCGGCGCCTGGCCCAGGAGGTGCCCGTGCTCCTTGCCCTCGAGGTCCTGCCCCAGGGCCTAAAGCCCTGGGAAACCCTTCCCCCTAGGCCGGTGCGCAAGGAGGTGTGGCGCCTGGCCAACCCCGTGGAGGAGGCCCGCCACCTCCTCCGGGCCCTGAAGCGGGCCCTGGCCCCACGGGAGCTTGGGGGGGAGGGCCTGGCCCCGGAGGAGGTGCTGGTGGTGGCCCCGGAGGAGCGCATCGGGGGGCTTCTTCTCCTCAAGGAGGAGTACGGCCTCCCCCTGGAGGACGGCCGGGAGCGGGCCCTGGCGGAGACCGAGGACGGGGAAAAGGTCCTGGCCCTCCTGAGCCCCTTCCCCTCGGGGCGGGACCTCTTGGCCCTGGGGTTTTCCGCCCTGGGCCGGCGGGCCTTGCGCCTGGGCCTGGCGGGGGAGGAGGCCCTTAAGGCCCTGGCCGAGCGGGAAGGCCTCCTGGCGGAGTGGGAGGCCTTCCGGGCCCTGCGCGCCCCGGGGCCGGACCCCTTGGCCTGGGCGGAGGAGGCCTTGGAAAGGGTGGGGGTTTCCGCCAAGGAACCCTTCCTCTCCCGCCTCCGCCTGGCCCTCCGGGTGGACCGGGAAAACCCCCTCGCCTGGTGGCGGAGCCTCCTCTTGGACGAGACCCTGCCCCCCGGGGTGGGGCGGGGCGTCCCCGTCCTTCCCCCCTTGCGGGCCACGGGGGTGCGGGCCCGGCGGGCCTACGTGCTGGACTGGGTGGCGGGGCGGTACACCCTGGGGGAGGGGGAGGACTACTTCCTCCTGGAGGAGCTCAGGGAGCGGGGGCTCCTCTCCCGGCTTCCAAGGCGCCTCCGGGGCCTTGACCCCCTCTTCCTCGAGGCGGTGGCCACCCGGGGGGAGGAGGTCTTCCTCCTCTACCCCGAGGCCGGGCCCTCCGGTTCCTACCCGCCCGTGGAACAGGGGCGAAGGCCCGACCCCCTGCCCCCGGCGAGCCGCCTCGAGGCCCTGCCCCACACCCCTTTCCGGTCCCCCTGGCCCTCGGGCGGGAAAGAGCCCCCTTTTCTGGAGACCCTAAGGCGCCTTCTGGAGTGCCCTTTCCGGGCGTACATGGAGCGTTTTCCCCTGCGGGAGGAAGAGGACGGCTTTTCGGGCTGGTCCTTTCTCGCCCGTGGAGGGGAAGGGCTTTGGAACCACCCGGAGGTGGGGCCCTGGCTTGAGCGGCACCGGGCCCACTTGGAGGGCATGCGGTTCTTCGTGCTTTGGGAGAGGGAAGGCTACCGCCTGCGCCTGGACGGGGTGCGGCGGGAGGGGGAGGCTTTGCACCTCTACCGCCTTCTCCCGGCGGGGGCCGAGCCCGAATGGGATGCGCGGAAGCGCTGGACCGAGTGGAAGGCCCTGGAGGAGCTCCTAGACGGCAGGTTCAAGCCCAGGGTGGAGGCGGTGCACCTCTGGGCCTGGCCCTGGCTGGGCGAGCCCGTCCCCTACCGCGGGCGCCCTTTCCGCAAGGGGGATAGGATCGGGCCCCTGGAGGCCATCAAGCCCAGGCTGGAGGAGGCCCTGGCCCTCTGGCAGGGGAGCCCCTTCGCCCCAAAGCCCGGGAGCCACTGCCACCCCTGCCCCTACAAGGACGTCTGCCGGAAGGAGGAGCTGTGAGGCTTTACGTGGCCTCGGCGGGCACGGGCAAGACCCACACCCTGGTGAAGGAGCTCTTGGCCCTGGTGGAAAGGGGCGTTCCCCTAAGGCGCATCGCCGCCGTCACCTTCACCCGCAAGGCCGCGGAGGAGCTGAGGGCCCGGGCCCGGGCGGGGGTGGAGGACCTTCTGGCGAGGGCGCCCGGGGCTCCTTGGGCCGAGGAGGCCAGGCGGGAGGTGCACGGGGCGGTGTTCACCACCATCCACGGCTTCCTGGCGGAGGCCCTGCGCCACGTGGCCCCCCTCCTCTCCTTGGACCCGGACTTCGCGGTGGTGGACGAGCTCTTGGCCGAGGCCCTTTTCCTGGAGGAGGTGAGGAGCCTCCTCTACCTCCGGGGCCTGGACCCGGGCCCCCTCCCCGAGGTCCTCCACCTCCTTTACCGGAAGCGCACCCTGGCCCAGGGGTTCACCCCCCTCCCGGGGGCGGAGGAGGCGGTGGGGCTTTTCCAGGAGGTCTTGGAAAGGTACCGCCGCCGCACCGGGGAAGCCCTGGGGCCCGGGGACCTGGAGGCCTGGGCCCTCCGCCTCCTGGACCACCCCGGGGCCCTAAGGCGGGTGGTGGAGCGCTTTCCCCACGTGCTGATAGACGAGTACCAGGACCTGAACCCCCTGCAGGGCCGCTTCTTCCAGGCCCTGGAGGAGGCGGGGGCGGAGGTGGTGGCCGTGGGGGACCCCAAGCAGTCCATCTACCTCTTCCGCAACGCCCGGGTGGAGGTCTTCCGCCAGGCCCTGGCCCGGGCAGAGGAGGTCCGTTCCCTGGACCGCACCTTCCGCCACGCCCGGGAGGTGGCCCGCTTCCTCAACCGCTTCGTGGCCCTTTTCCCCGAAAAGGAGCGGGTCTTGGTGGCCCCCGAGCGGGAGGAGGAGGGGCGGGTGGAGGTCCACTGGGTGGTGGGGGAGGGGGACCTGGAGGGGAAGCGCAGGCGGGAGGCCGCCCTCCTGGCGGAGCGCCTCTTGGCCTTTCACGGGGAGGGCTACCCTTTTAAGGACATGGCCGTCCTGGTCCGGAGCCGCACCAGCCTTTCCCACCTCGAGGCGGCCCTTCGCGCCCGCGGGGTGCCCTATGGGCTCAGGCGGGGCCGGAGCTTCTTCAACCGCCCCGAGGTGCGGGACCTCTACCACGCCCTGCGCCTCGCCCTCCTGGAGGGGCCTTGGGGACCGGAGGAGCGCCTTTCCCTGCTGGCCTTTCTGCGGGGGCCCTGGGTGGGGCTGGACCTGGCCCAGGTGGAAGAGGCCCTGCGGGCGGAGGACCCCCTTACCCTCCTGCCCGAGGCCGTGCGGGAGCGGCTGCTCTGGCTGAAAGGGCTGGCCGGGGCCAAGCCCCTGGAGGCCCTGAAGGCCCTGGCCCGGGAGGAGGGCTTCCTGAGGAGGCTTTCCCCCAGGGCCCGGGCCAACCTGGACGCCCTGCTCCTCCTGGCGGCCTCCGAGCGCTTCCCCGACCTCGAGGCCCTCCTGGAGTGGCTCAAGGTTCGCGCCCAGGACCCCGAGGCCAGCGAGCTCCCCGAGGGCGCGGAGGGGGTGAGCCTCCTCACGGTGCACGCCGCCAAGGGGTTGGAGTGGCCCGTGGTGGCGGTCTTTGACCTGGCCCGGGAGGACCCCCCCTTCCGGGACCCCGTGGCGGTGGGGCCCGAGGGGCAGGTGGCCTTGCGGGGGACGGAGGCCTTCGCCCGGGTGCGCAAGGCCTGGGCCCAGGCCGAGGAGGAGGAGGGCCTCCGCCTCCTCTACGTGGCCCTCTCCCGGGCCAAGGACGTGCTCTTGGTGACGGGAAGCGCCTCGAGCCGCCCAGGACCCTGGGCCAGGGCCTTCTTGCGCCTCGGCCTGGGGCCGGAGGCCGAGGACCCCTGGGTCTACCGGCACCCCGTGGGGGCGGCCCCCCTCCCCGGGCCCCCCCCTTCCTTTCCCCCTCCTCCGGAGCCCGCGCCCTACGCCGCCCTGGCCTTCCCCGCCCGCCCCCTCCCCCGGGTCTACTCCCCCAGCGCCCACCGCAAGGCCCAGGAGGAGCCCCTTCCCCTCCTCGAGGCCCTGGAGGCGGAACGGGCTCCGGAGTTCGCCCGGGCCCTGGGCACCCTGGTCCACTACGCCATCGCCCGCCATCTGGACCCCGAGGACCAGGGGTCCATGGCCGCCCTTCTCCTCCAGGAGGTGGCCTTTCCCTTTTCCCCGGAGGAACGGGAGGCCCTTTTGCGGGAGGTCCGCCTCCTCCTCCGCCGCTACCGGGCCATGCTGGGGGGCCCCCTTCCCCCTCTGGAGGCCCGGGAGGAGGACCACGCCGAGCTTCCCCTGGTCCTGCCCCTTGGGAAAACGGTCTGGTACGGGGTTCTGGACCGCCTGTACCGGGTGGGGGGGAAGTGGTACCTGGAGGACTACAAGACCGACCGGGAGGTCCACCCGGAGGTCTACCGCCCGCAGCTCGCCCTCTACCGGGAGGCGGTGCGGCGGGCCTGGGGGGTGGAGGCGGAGGCCCGGGTGGTCTACCTCCGCTCCCAGGAGGTCCACCCCTTCTCCCCCGAGGAGCTTAGGGCGGCCCTGGCGGAGCTGGAAAACCCCCCAGGGGAAGCCCTGGGGGGTAGGGAAGGCCAGGCCTAGCGCTTGGAGTACTGGGGCGCGCGGCGGGCCTTGTGCTTTCCGTACTTCTTGCGCTCCACCACGCGGGCGTCCCGGGTGAGGAAGCCCAGGGGCTTGAGCTTCGCCCGGTAGTCGGGGTTGTACCGGAGAAGGGCCCGGGACACCCCCAGCTTGATGGCGTCCACCTGGCCGCTCTTCCCGCCCCCCCTCACGGTGATGTAGGCGTCAAAGCGGCCCAGGGCGTCCACCGCCCTCAGGGGCTCCAGGGCCGCCACCGCGCGCACCAGGCCCTGGAAGTACTCGTTGAAGTCCTGGCCGTTCACGGTGACCTTGCCGCTCCCGGGCCTTAAGAATACCCGGGCCACCGCCTCCTTCCGCCGTCCGGTGCCGTAGTACTGCTCCATCACTTGACCTCCAGCTTCTCGGGCTTCTGGGCCTGGTGGGGGTGGGTGGGCCCGGCGTAGACCTTAAGCCTTTTGAAGAGCCTCCGGCCCAGGGGCCCCTTGGGGAGCATGCCCTTCACCGCGTGCTCCAGCACCCGCTCGGGGTGGGTGGCCAGCATCTTCTCCAGGGGGATCTGCTTAAGCCCCCCGGGGTAGCCGCTGTAGCGGGTGTAGATCTTCTGCTCCAGCTTCTTCCCGGTGACGCGGATCTTGTCGGCGTTCACCACCACCACGAAGTCCCCCATGGGAAGGTTCGGGGTCCAGTCGGGGCGGTGCTTGCCCCGAAGGAGGGTGGCGATCTGGGTGGCGAGCCGCCCCAAGGTCTTGCCCTCGGCGTCAATCAAAACCCAGCGGGGTTCCACTTCCTTAGGTACGTACGTCTTCACCAGGGCCCTCCTTATGGCTTGGGCACAAAGAACCGCTCTTGGCGGGGGATCGGGGGACCCCGCAAGAACGCCAAAGGTTACTTTACCACATCCTTAGGGCCTGGGGGTAGATGTGGTAGGCTGAAGACCCGTGAGCGGGGTTTCCGAGCATCTAGCCAGGTCCAGAAAGTACATTTTCGTCACCGGGGGGGTGGTTTCCAGCCTGGGCAAAGGCATCCTCACCTCTTCCCTGGGGGCGCTCCTCCGGGCCCGGGGCTACCGGGTGACGGCCATCAAGATTGACCCCTACGTGAACGTGGACGCGGGCACCATGCGCCCCTACGAGCACGGGGAGGTCTTCGTCACCGCGGACGGGGCCGAGACCGACCTGGACATCGGCCACTACGAGCGCTTCTTGGACATGGACCTCTCCCGGGGAAACAACCTCACCACCGGCCAGGTCTACCTCTCGGTGATCCAGAAGGAGCGCCGGGGAGAGTATCTCTCCCAGACCGTCCAGGTCATCCCCCACATCACCGACGAGATCAAGGAAAGGATCCGCAAGGTGGCCGAGGAGCAGAAGGCGGAAATCGCCGTGGTGGAGGTGGGGGGGACGGTGGGGGACATTGAGAGCCTTCCCTTCCTCGAGGCCATCCGCCAGTTCCGCTTTGACGAGGGGGAGGAGAACACCCTCTACCTGCACCTCACCCTGGTCCCCTACCTGGAGACCAGCGAGGAGTTCAAGACCAAGCCCACCCAGCACTCCGTGGCCACCCTAAGGGGCGTGGGGATCCAGCCCGACGCCATCGTGCTCCGCTCGGTGAAGCCCGTCCCCGAGGAGGTGCGGAAGAAGGTGGCCCTCTTCACCAACGTCCGCCCCGGCCACGTCTTCTCCAGCCCCACCGTGGAGCACCTCTACGAGGTGCCCCTCCTCCTGGAGGAGCAGGGCCTGGGCCGGGCGGTGGAGCGGGCCTTGGGCCTCGAGCCCGTGATCCCCAACCTCTCCTTCTGGCAGGAGGCGGTCCAGGTCCTCAAGCACCCCGAGCGCACCGTGAGGATCGCCATCGCCGGGAAGTACGTGAAGATGCCGGATGCGTACCTTTCCCTCCTGGAGGCCCTTCGCCACGCCGGGATCCGGAACCGGGCCCGGGTGGAGGTGAAGTGGGTGGACGCCGAGGCCCTGGAGGAGGCGGACCTGGACGAGGCCTTCGGCGACGTGGCGGGGATCCTGGTCCCCGGGGGCTTTGGCGTGCGGGGGATAGAGGGCAAGGTGCGGGCGGCCCAGTACGCCAGAGAGCGGAAGATCCCCTACCTCGGCATCTGCCTGGGCCTGCAGATCGCCGTCATTGAGTTCGCCCGGAACGTGGCGGGCCTCAAGGGGGCCAACTCCACGGAGTTTGACCCCTACACCCCCCACCCGGTGATCGACCTCATGCCCGAGCAGCTGGAGGTGGAGGGCCTTGGGGGCACCATGCGCCTTGGGGACTGGCCCATGCGCATCAAGCCCGGCACCCTGCTCCACCGCCTCTACGGCAAGGAGGAGGCCCTGGAGCGCCACCGCCACCGCTACGAGGTGAACCCCCTCTACGTGGACCGGCTGGAGCGGGCGGGCCTCGTGGTCTCCGCCACCACCCCGGGGATGCGGGGCCGGGGGGCGGGGCTGGTGGAGGCCGTTGAGCTTAAGGACCACCCCTTTTTCCTCGCCCTCCAGAGCCACCCCGAGTTTAAAAGCCGGCCCATGCGCCCCTCCCCGCCCTTCGCGGGCTTCGTGGAGGCGTCCTTAGCTTTCGCAGGGTCCTAGATAAGGTTGCTGTTAATCATCAGGGGGGTTTTCGGCAAAGCGATTGCCTAGAACCTCCCTTATTTTTTCCAGAATAAGCTTACCTCTTTCGTGCAAAAAAGCTTCGTATTGATCGTCCGATAGGATGGGAGGGTGTATTTCCCCGTCAGAGGTGAATTGGATTGGAAACAAAGCGTTCTTTAAGCGATTGTTTGCCACATTTATACCTACCCGATCCTTGAGATCGTGAATGTAGTCCGAAGGATTTCTGTTTGAAAGCCGTTGGTTGCTCTCGCGAGTTAGGGGCACTAAGTTTGCGATGGAGTCTACCTTCTTTCTTCCTCCAAAAGACCGGGGGAAAACGTGATGCATCTCTAAAACATCTGATTCTATCCTGGATCCCGAGTAGAAATCTTCAGGGATAACTCGTCTTAAGAGGGCTTGAATGGCTTTATGTCTGTTATCGCTTTTTGCCAAGTTAACCAAACTTTCCAGGTCGAGTTTAACCGCTGGAAGGTCATCATCTGGGATTTGCCCCTCCTCCAAAAGTTTTTGAAGGCTCTTATAATGGATAAAAATTCTGTAATTTGTAGCCCTAAAACCACTTTGCAGAACGTTCGAGAAAAACCATTGCACCAATTTATCTCGCCTTTCTACAAGGAAGGCTTCTTGTTCCCTGCGGCTTAACCCGGCCAAAACCCCAGCAAGAGCTACCAACTGACTTTCACCAACGTAGTACCTTGGCTCAAGGCCGCATTCGTTTTGCGCCCATTTTATAGCAGAAACCAGAGCTGAGACTGCTTTATCCCAATGCTTACTAATATCTTCTTTGGTGAGCCTAAGTTGTTCACTACGGGAAGGTTCTGTATTCTTCTCAAGAAGGACGATAACCTGAAGGATTCGCTCTCCATCTACATCAAATTGTTTGAGTAAGTGATGGGAGTTTTGCGCCGTTTCGTATAAGTTTCTAAGATCTGGCTCGGGAAAGTAACGCGCAACGGCCAGATCAAAGGTGGTTAAGCGCGTTCCCGTTGAGTTTATTGTTTCAAAAATACGACAAATAGCTTCTATTCCCTCTTGGCCTTCTAGAAGAATGTAAGGAATCTCATAGTTTCGGATAGTTTCAAATATACGATTAACTTTTTGTATCGCTTCCATTGCTCTGTCTTGCTCTTCTCTAAAAAAATCCAAAAAATAGCTAATAACATGCCTTTGTTCTTCTCCCTCGATAACAAGATCTGCACGCACCCACCGCCCATTATTACGGGTTGGATCTTTCGCTCCAGAAAGAGAAGTTTTCTTAATCCAATCCGATCGTTCATCTTCAAATGAGTCATACAATGCTTGTAAATCAAACCAATAAGTTTTTTGGGGGTGGGCATTTAGCAATACACGAACAATAGAGGTCATCCTTTGTTGGCCATCTAGTATAAGTAACTCCTGCCCCTCCGGTACCACATCTTCATCTCCAGAGAGGTTTCCCGAAGAGGTATTTTGCAAGAATGATTCCGAATCATCTACAGCAACCTGAAGAGAACGGGTGCTTAAGCGAACCTCAGGACTAGGTTCTAATAAAAGCAACGAGCCGATGGGGTAATTACGAGCAATAGAGTCAATTAGTAGAGCAACCTGCGCTTCGTTCCAAACAAAATCACGCTGGAATTGAGGGAGTTTAAACTGGCCGATTTTGGCTTTTTTCAACAACTGATTCATTCGGAATGACCCTGTACGCATACCTAAAATAGTGCCACATCGATTGGGGAACCGTCAACGGCTTTGGGCGAACTGCCTCGCCACCCGGCCGGAGAAGCCCCGGGCCAGGGCGAAGCGGAGGGCCTCGGCCTCCTCCTCCGCCTCGAGGGGGCGGCCCAGGTGGTGGGCCACGGCCTTCAGGTAGAGGGCCTGGTCAAAGGGGGGGAAGGTGAGGACCAGGCCGAAGCGCTCGGCGAGGGCCAGGGTGTCCTGAAGGTCGTCCCAGGCCTCGGGGGCCTCCCCGGGGAGGGGGTTTTTCCCTAGGCGCACCAGGTGGCGGCGGTTGGAGGTGGCGAGGAGGAGGACGTTCTCCGGCGGCCCCTCGAGGCTCCCCTCCAAAAGGGCCTTCAGGTGGTGGAAGGCCTCGTCCTCGGGGTCCAAGGAGAGGTCGTCCAGGAAGAGGAAGAAGCGGTGGGGGAGGAGGGCGAGCTTCTCCAGGAGGACCTCGAGGCGGGGGAGGGCCCCCTTCTCCACCTCCACCATCCTCGCCCCCTCCAGGTGGAGGAGGCCCTTGGCCGCGGTGCTCTTCCCCGTGCCCCGGGCCCCGTAGAGGAGGGTGTGGAGGGCGGGCCTAGCGGAGAGGAAGCGCCGGGCGTTGGCCTCGAGGGCCTGAAGCTGGGCCTCGTAGCCGATGAGCTCGTCCTCCCGGGGGAGGCGGGGGTGGGGCAGGGGGTGGAGCTCCCCGTCAAAGCGGAAGGCCCGGTAGAGGGCGAAGGGCCAGGGGCCGTGGGCCTTTAGGACGGCCACCAGGGCTTCCGGGTCGCGGGCGAGGAGGGCCTTTAGCGCCCCTTCCTCCGCCGGGTGGGGGGGCCGCTCCCCCAGGCTTCCCAGGGGGGATTCCGCCCTAAGGCGCTGGAGCTCGGCGAAGAGGGCCTCGAGGTCCCACCGCACCAGGTCCAGAAGCCCGGGGGTGGGCCTCAGGGCCCGCCAGGCCCAGGGGGCCTTGAGGAGGGCCTGGGCCAGGGCGTAGCCCCAGGGCTCGCCCTGGGGGAGGTCCAGGGAAAGGAGGTCCGGGGGCCGCTTGGGCAGCTCCATGGGCCCCATCATAAGGGCTTCCCCCGGGGGTTTCCCCGGGGGCTTTGGTGGGCCGCACAGGACTCGAACCTGTAACCCACCGATTAAGAGTCGGTTGCTCTACCGGTTGAGCTAGCGGCCCAAACGCCAAAGGCTAGTGTAGCCTTCCTTTTTTCCGCTGTCAAGGGAAGCGGTAAAGGAGGGCCCGCCCCCTTTCCACGCGCACCTTTAGGGGCCCCAGGGCCTGGTTTTCCAGGGTGCGGGTGGTGGCCCGAAGAGGGGTGGGGGGGAGGTTCCACCGGGCCCCTTCCACCCCCAGGATGGCCTCGGGGAAAGGGAGGAGGCTGAAGGGGCTTCCCGGCTCCAGGGGAAGCTCGTGGACCCCGGGAAGGAGGGGTAGGGCCCAGGCGAGGCCGTCGGTGAGCTCCACCCGGCACCCCCTTTCCGCCAGGAGGAAGGCGAGCTCCAGGTGGGCCAGGGTGTGGTCCAGCCTCCCCCCCAGGGCCCCAAGGCCAAGCACCTCCTCCGCCCCAAGCTCCAGGGCCCTCCGGAAGAGGGCCTCCCCGTCGGTGAGGTCCTTGTCCCGGGGAAGCACCTCCTTGGGGGCCTTTAGGTCCAGCCAGGGGGGGCTAGAGTCCATGTCCCCAAGCCAAAGCTCCAGGGGAAGCCCCAGGGCCGGGGCGTGCCGGGCCCCCGAGTCCGCCGCCCAGAGGCGAAAACCTTCCAGCCTTTTCCTTAGCCCCTCCGTCACCAGGAGGGGCCCCCCGAGGAGGAGGGCGAGCCTCATCCTTCCAAGGCTACCGCCTGGGCGGGGTCCAGGTGGAGGCCCACCCCTTCCCCCTCCCTGGGGCCCTCGGGGGCCTCGAGGTAGAGCCTGACCCCCTTCACCCGCACCCAAAGCCCCACCCGGGGCCCGAAGAAGAGGCGCTCCTCCACCACCCCCTCCAGGGGGCCTCCCAGGGCGAGGGCCCTTGGGGGGAGGAGGTGGGCCTTGGGGGGAAGCCCCAGGGCTTGGCTCTCCTCAGGGGAGAGGAGGTTCTTGTGCCCCAGGAAGCGGGCGGCCCAGAGGTCCTTGGGGCGGGCGTAGACCTCCTCGGGCCTCCCCACCTGGACCAGCCGCCCCTCCTTCAGCAGGGCCACCCGGTGGGCGAGGAGAAAGGCCTCCCCCTGGTCGTGGGTCACGAGGAGGGCGGTGACCCCCTCTTCCTTGAGGGTCCTCCTCAGGAAGAGGAGGAGCTCCTCCCGAAGCCTCAGGTCCAGGGCCCCCAAGGGCTCGTCCAGGAGGAGGAGGCGGGGCCTAGGGGCCAGGGCCCGGGCCAGGGCCACCCTCTGCTGCTCCCCGCCGGAGAGCTCCTTAGGGCGCTTCCTGGCGTGGGGGGTGAGCTCCATCCTTTCCAGGAGCTCCTTGACTCGGGCCTCCCGCGCCTCCTTGGGCCAGCGGGCTTCCACCAGGCCGAAGGCGACGTTTTCCTCCACGGTGAGGTGGGGGAAGAGGGCGTAGTCCTGGAAGAGGAAGCCCACCTTCCGCCTTTCGGGGGGAAGGGGGGTGAGGTCTTCCCCCAGGAAGCGCACGAAACCCCCATCGGGCCTTAGAAGCCCGGCGATGAGCCTGAGCAGGGTGCTCTTCCCGCTTCCCGAAGGCCCTAGAAGGGCCAGGGTCTCGCCCTCGGCCATGGAGAGCCCCACGGAGAGGCTAAAGCCGGGAAAGGCCTTTTCCAGGTGAAGCTCCAGCACCCTCCCATTAAACCGGAAGGGCCCGGGCAAGCGCCCAGGTCCCTTTACCGGGGTCCCCGTGCTGGCTTGGGCCAGCGTGGGGTGGGGTTACTTCAGGCCGAGCTTCTTCCGCTCCTCGTAGACCTGCTGGGGCGTGAGCTTCTTGTCGCGGAGGGCCTTCACCTCGGCCGCGGCGAAGGGCTTGAAGTCCTTCACCTTCTTGTCGTCCCCCCAGGCGGTGGCGATGTGGTTGAGGACGGCGGCGATATCCTCGTCCTTGAGCTGGGCGTAGGCGGGCATGTTCCCGCCATACTTCATCCCCTTCACCTGAATCTGGCCCTGCAGGCCCCAGAGGAGAACCTTGACGAGGTACTCCCGGCCCCCCTCTTTGGAGAGGATCTCCGCCACGTGGCCCGCGAGGGGCGGGAAGGCCCCGGGGATGCCCTGCCCGTTCGCCTGGTGGCACCCCGCGCACTGGGCGTAGATCTTGGCGCCGTCCGCCTGGGCCAAGGCCAGGCCGCCGAGAAGGAGGAAAACCATAAGGGTCCGCTTCATCTTTACCCTCCGGGGTATAGGGTAGTTTGTCCCTGCTTTCCCGTCAAGGGGTGTACCTTTAGCCTGGCTTAAGCCATCTACCCCTTGGGGTATAAAACGGCAATGCTTGGATAAGGGAAGGGGGTTTGTGGATAAGTACACAGAGGTTTGCGCCCTAGGCTCTTGATTTTTCCTTGACCCGCGAGTATGGTACAAATGTCCTTGGGTGTACCCAGGCAGAGTGGAGTATGTACGCATACCGGGTACTTTGGACGCTCCTCCTGATGGGCCTGGCCTTGGCGGCCCCGGACTTCGGCCGCTGGTATCCCCTGCCCCAGGCCCAGGCCCTGGCCCAGGCCCACGGGCGGGTGGTCGTGGTCTACTTCCACAGCCCCCGCTGCCCCTACTGCGACCAGATGAACACCTTCGTCCTCTCCGACCCCGCCGTAAGCCGCCTTTTGGAGGAGCGCTTCGTGGTGGCCTCCGTGGGCACCGAGACCCCGGAGGGGCAGGAGCTTGCCCGGCGCTTCCGGGTGCCGGGGACCCCTACCTTCGTCTTCCTCGCCTTCCGCAAGGGGGCGTGGGAAGAGGTGGGCCGGCTTTTTGGCAGCCGGCCCCGGGCGCAGTTTCTGGAGGAGCTGCGCCAGATGTGTGCCAAGGGAGGTGCGTGTGAATAGGCGAGCGTTTCTCAAGGCTACCGGAGCGGCCCTAGGGGCCGGGGTCCTCTTTGGGCTTCCCGTGAGGGCCCAGGGCCTCGAGGGCGAGGACCTGGCCAACTTGGAAAAGGCCCTGCAGGAGACCCTGGGCAAGGGCTTCAAGGACCTCACCCCTTCCGATCTGGTGAGGCTCACCATGCCCGCCATCGCCGAAAGCGGGGCCAACGTGCCCGCCGAGGTGGAGGTAAACCTGCCCTCGGCCCAGATCAAGGCCGTCCACCTCTTCGCCGACAAGAACCCCACCCCCCGCCTGGCGAGCTTCATGCCCATGAAGGCCCTGCCCTACTACGCCACCCGGGTGCGCCTGGCGGAGACCACGGCGGTGCGGGCGGTGGTGGAGACCCAGGACGGGAAGCTCCTTCTGGCCTCGGCCAGCACCCGGCTCACGGCGGGCGGGTGCGGTTAAGGAGGTGAGCCATGGCGATTCGCGTGATCGTGCGTCTAACCCCGGCCAAGCCCAAGGCGGGCGAGGAGTTCAAGCTCCAGGCGGTGGCCCAGCACCCCAACGAGCCCGGCACCCGCCGGGACGCCGAGGGGAAGCTCATCCCCGCCAAGTACATCAACCTGGTGGAGGTCTACTTTGAGGGGGAAAAGGTGGCGGAGGCCCGCCCCGGCCCCTCCACCAGCGCCAACCCCCTCTACGGCTTTAAGTTCAAGGCGGAGAAGCCCGGGACCTTCACCGTCAAGCTCAAGGACACGGACGGGGACACGGGCGAGGGCGCGGCCAAGCTGGAGCTGGCCTAGGGCGGGCGCCCGGGTCTTCCCGGGCGCCCTTAGGGAGGTGGTGTATGCGAAAGGTAATGCTCTTGGCGCTTCTCCTCCTCCATCCCGGGCTCGGTGCACATCTACGCCGGGAAGGTCCCGGACCGCTTGCGCGAGCTCCCCAAGGGCAAGGAGTCCCTGATCCTCTGCAACTCGGGGGGCGTTTCCGCGGTGGTGGCGGCCTTCCTGCAGGCCAAAGGCTACAAGAACGCCAAGAACATCGCCCACGGCTTCAAAGGCTGGCTGGACGCCGGCCTTCCCATAGAGGGGGTGGATGATGAGGAAGCTTTTCGCCCTTTTGGCCCTCCTGGGCCTGGCCTCCGCCCAGTCCCTGGTGG
>NZ_JBWGQW010000002.1:0-52003 GCF_056332225.1 Thermus sp.
ATCGCTGAGGTCGCTGGGGTAAGATCGTCTAAGAGTCACCCCTTAAGGATACCACCCTTTTACGACAGCCTCTTAGCTTCCTACCAGTACGGAAACCCCCCGGGCCTTGGCCTGGTACATGCGGGTGTCGGCGGCGGAGAGGAGCGCGTCCAGGGTCTTGCCGTCCTCGGGGAAGGTGGCAAGGCCGATGTTCACCCCGAGGCAGAGGCCGTCAAAGCAGAGCTTGCCGATGGCCTCGGCGTAGCGGAAGGCGGCTCTTATGGCCCCCTCCTTCGGCGTTTGGGGGAAGAGGGCGGCGAACTCGTCCCCGCCCCAGCGGAAGATGCGGTCCCCGCTTCGGCGCTGTTGGGAAAGGGCCTCGGCTACCTTGATGAGGGCGAGGTCCCCCGCGGCGTGGCCCAGGCGGTCGTTCACCGGCTTGAAGCCCCGGAGGTCCATGACCGCCAGGGAAAGGGGGTAGCCGTAGCGCTCCGCCCGCTTCAGCTCCTCCAGGAAGGCCCGCTCAAAGGCCCGGCGGTTAGGGAGGCCCGTGAGGGGGTCGGTGAGGGCGGCCTCCTCCAGGAGCTTGCGGGTCCGGCTCTCGTGGAGGAGGGTGGCGAGGGGGGCGGCGAAGAAGTGGGCGGCGGCCAGGGAATCCTCGCCGAAGGCCTTGGGGTCGTGGAGGTTGTCCAGGTTGAGGTAGGCCAGCACCTCGCCCTTGTAGGGGACGGGCAGGCAGAGGTTGGCCCGGATCTCCGTGGCCCTCCCCGCTCGGTCTATGACCTCGGGCGGGGCAGTCCGGTGGCTGATCTCGGCGATGGGGCGCTCCGTGGCGCTCAGGATCCGGGGCTCGCCCTTGAGGGCCTCCTCCCGGCTTCGGCCGTACCAGAGGAGCATGCCCTCGGGGGAGAAGGCGATGGCCTTGAGCCCCTCCAGGTCGTACCCCACCGCCGCCCGGAAGCGGTAGGCCCCCTCCTCCAAAACGAGGAGGCTCCCCGCCTCCGCCCCGGGCACCTTCCGGACCGCCACCTCCAGGATCTCCGGGTAGAGCGCCTCCAGGGGCATTTCCAGGAGGTCCAGAAAGAGGCGGTTCACCGCCTCGTGCCGATCCTTTTCCGTGAGGCGCTCAAGCCCGAGCCCCAAGGTGCGGCAGGCGGAGAGGAGGAGGTCCACCTCCGCCTTGCGCCAAGGGCGCGCTTCCCGCTGGCCCAGGACCAGCACCCTGCGGCTTCGCGGCGCCCCGGGGGATGGGACGGGCAGGGCGGCGAGGGTGCGCCACCCCAGGGCCTTCAGGGCGGGAACCCCCTGGCCTTCCTCGGCGTAGCGGGCGGTGAAGAGGGGGCTTCCCGTCTCGTACACCCGCCAGGCGAGGCCCACCCCAAAGGCCAGGCCCTCCTCCAGCACCCTAAGGAGGCTTGGCTCCTCCACCCCGTGGTGGGCGAGGGCCTCCATCCGCGCCCCCCGGGCCTCCCAGAGGGTTCCCGACTCCAGGCCCAGGGAGGCCACGAGGAGGGCCAGGGCCTCCCTCGCCGCCTCCTCTAGGGTTTGGGCGCGGGCCATGCGCTCGGAAAGCTCGGTCAGGATTTGCCGCTCCCAGAGGTCGGCCAGGCGGGAAAGCTGCAGGCTCACCGCCTGGGCGAAGCGGGTAAGGCCCTCCACCTCCTCGGGGAGGAAGGGCCTCGGGCGCTCCAGGTTCAGCACCGCCACCGCCTCCCCCCGCTCCAGGAGGGGCAGGGCGAGCTCGGAAAGCGCCTCTTGACCCGGTGGGGCGATGTAGCTCGGCTCCTTGCGCACGTCGGGGATGTGGACGGGCCGCCCCTCCCGGAAGGCCCGGCCCACCACCCCGGTTCCCGGAATCCAGTCCAGGTCCATGGGCGGCTGGCTGGCAAGCGGACGAAAACCCCCGTCGTGGGGCACCCACACCCCCACGTGCCCCCCCACGCCGAGGGCGGCGAGGCGCTCGGGGAGGCTTCGGAGGAGGGCCTCCCGGTCCTCCGCCTGGGGGAGGGCCTCGAGGGCCTCGGCGAGGAGGCGCTGGGCCCGGGCTAGGTTCCTGGCCCGGCGGTAGGCCTTCCGCAGGCTTTTCCCGAGCTGGTGGGCGAGGAGGGCGGAGAGGAGGAGGAGGGCCAGGGCCACGGCGTCAAAGCCGGGAATGCGGTAGAGGAAAAAGGCGGCGAGGGTGGAGAGGAGAAGCCCGTAGGCGAGGCCGTAGGCGCTGGCCACGACGGCCACGGCGATCATGAACCAGGGGAGGGCGTAGGGGTCGAGGAAGCCGAGAAGCCCCACCCATACCCCCAGGAGGAAGGCCGCCAGGCCCAGGGTGAGGTAAAAGGCCCCCATTTTGGGCCACTTTACTCCACCTTTGGCCGGAGCGCTAGGAGGGCTGGGCCAGGGCCAGGTAGGCCAGGGCCCTTTCCGCCGCCCTCCTTCCCGAGCGCACCACCTCGGGGAGGCCCACCCCCTCCAGGTAGTTCCCCGCCAGGAAGACCCCCGGGGCCTTGAGGAGGGCCATCTCCAGGCGCTCCACCCGCTCCAGGTGGCCCACCCGGTAGCTCGGCATCCCCTCGGGGAAGCGGAAGGCGAAGGCGTGGCTCGGGCGCACCTCCCGGCCCAGGAAGCGCCTCAGGTCCTCCAGGGCCACCCGGGCGAGCTCGGCCTCGCCAAGCCTCGCCGCCTCGCCCGAGAGGTAGGCCCGGACCAGGCTGAAGCCCTCCGGGGCCCGGTGGGGCCACTTCCGGTGGGTCCAGGTGAAGCCCCGCACCCGGTACCCCTCGCCCGCGGCGATGAGGAGGCCGTGGCCCTTTAGGGGAAGCTCCTCGGGGAAGGCCAGGCTCACCGTGGCCGCTGGGGCGTGGGGGAGGCCGTTGAGGAGGGCGGTGGCCTCGGGGAGGAAGGGCCTTAGGAGGCCCGCCGCTTGGGGGGCGGGGGTGGCCAGGACCACGGCCTCGGCCTCGAGGGCCCCCTTGGGGGTGTGGAGGCGGAAGCGGCCTCTTAAAGGCTCAAGCCCGAGGACCGGGGTGGCGGGGAGGACCTTTTCCCCAAGGGCCTCGGCCATCCTCTGGGTGAGGCTTCCCAGGCCCTCCGGGAAGGAGAAGAAGAGGCCGCCTCCCTCGCGGCTTCCCCGCCCCCTTCGGGCGCGCAAGGCCCCGAGGAGGAGGCTCCGGTGCCTTCTCTCCAGCTCCAGAAGCTGGGGGAAGGCGGCCTTCATGGAGAGCTCGTCGGGCTCTCCCCCATAGATTCCCCCCGCCAGGGGGGCCACCAGGGCCCGGTAGACCTCAGGGCCGAGCCGCCTTTCCACGAACTCCTTCAGGGCCTCGTCCTCCTTGCTCCCCCGGGGGAGGAGGAGGTCCAGGAGGGCCCGGAGCTTCCCCGGGAGGGAGAGAAGGGGGGTCTTGGCCACGGCGCGGAGGTCCCCCGGCACCACCTGGAAAAGCCCCTCAGGGATGGGGTGGGCCCTCCCCTTCCGCAGGATGTAGGCCGAGGGCCTTTGGGGCAGGGTGCCGATGGGCTCCAGGCCGAAGGCCTGGGCGAGCTCCAGCACCTCCCGCTTGTAGCGCACGCTGGCGTCGGGGCCGCCCTCCACCAGGAAGCCCCCCTGCCTTAAGGTGCGCACCTTCCCCCCGAGGCGGGGGCTGGCCTCCAGGAGGAGGAAGTCCGCCCCCGCCTCCTTTAGGGCCAAGGCGGCGGCAAGCCCCGCCCACCCCCCGCCCACCACGGCTACCTGAGCCACGCGGCCTCCACGAGCTCCCTGAGGACCTGGATGTAGTCCAGGTCGGCGTTCAGGCTCCGGGCCCGAAGAAGCCTGAGGCCCACCTCTTTCGCGGTGGCCTGGGCCTCGAGGTCCAGGTCGTAGAAGACCTCCAGGTGGTCGGCGGGGAAGCCCACCGCCTGGACCACCGCCTCCTCAAAGCCCTCCTCCCGGAGCTTCCTCAAGAGCTCGTTGATGTCGGGGCCGAGCCAGGGCTCGGGGGTGCGCCCCGCCGACTGGTAGGCCACGTGGAAGCGGGGGAGGGAGAGCCTCCTCGCGATGAGCTCCGCCGTCTTCTCCACCTGCCTCGGGTAGGGGTCCCCCCGCTCCACGGCGGCGAGGGGGATGGAGTGGGCGGTGAAGACGTAGGCCGCCCGCTTGGGGTCCTTGAGCCGCCAGATGGCCTCCTCAAGCCGCCTGGCGTAGGCGGCGATGAGGCCGGGGTGGGCCTCGTAGCTCTCCACCCAGAGGAAGTCTATGGGCTCGGGGAGGGCCTTGAGGGCGGCCTCCACCTTCTCCCGGTACTCGGCCACGCTCCTTAGGGAGTAGTGGGGGGCGGCCACCAGGGCCACCGCCCGCCGCACCCCGTCCTCGTGCATGGCGGCCACGGCCTCCCCGATGGTGGGGTGCCAGTGCTTGGTGCCCACGTAAACCCGCGCCGGGCCCTGGGGGACCCGGGGGGGGAAGGGCCCGGGGAGGCGCTTGGGGTAGAGGGGGGCCTCGAGGTTCATGAGGGCCTGGAGGCGCATGGCCTGGACCAGGGTGATCTCGTTTAAGGGGCTCTTGCCGATGGCGGCGTAGCGCCCGGCGAGCTCCTCCAGGAGTTCCTCCGGGGGGCGCTTCCCCCGGCGGATGTCCGTGTAGTAGGGCTCAATCTCCTCCGGGGCGTAGGGGGTGCCGTAGGCCATGAGAAGGACGTTCATGGGGAAACCTCCTTCACGAGTTCTACCACGTAGCGCACGTTTTCCTCTGGGGTCTTGGGCAGGATCCCGTGCCCCAGGTTGAAGATGTGCCCCGGCCTGCCCCCGTTCTCCTCCAGGATCCTCCCCACCTCCCGCCGGATGACCTCCCTGGGGGCGAGGAGGACCGCCGGGTCCAGGTTTCCCTGCACGGGGGTGTTCCCCAAGACCTCCCGGGCCCAGGGAAGGGGGGTGTGGTGGTCCAGGCCCAGGACCTCCCCCCCGGCCTCTCCCATGTCCCGGAGGAGGCCCATGGTCCCCACCCCGAAGTGGATCACGGGAACCCCAAGGGGCCCTAGGGCCCGGAAGAGCCTCTCCATGTGGGGCCTCACGTAGCGGCGGTAGTCGGCGGGGGAAAGGGCCCCCACCCAGGAATCGAAGACCTGGAGGAGGTCGGCCCCCGCCTCGGCCTGGGCCCTTAGGTAGCGGGCCATGGCCTCGGTGAGCTTTTCCATGAGGCGGTGCCAGAGGGCCTCCTCCCGGTACATGAGGGCCTTCACCTCGAGGAAGTGGCGGCTTGGCCCCCCCTCCACCAGGTAGCTCGCCAGGGTGAAGGGGGCCCCGGCGAAGCCGATGAGGGGGACCTTGAGCTCCTTTTTGAGGATCCTTATGGCCTCCAGCACGAAGGGCACCGCCTCCTCGGGCTTTAGGGCCCTCAGGGCTTCCACGCCCTCCTCGTCCCGGACGGGGCGGTGGATCACCGGCCCCCGGCCCTCCACCAAGGAGAGGTCCACCCCCATGCCGTGGAGGGGGGTGGTGATGTCGGCGAAGAGGATGGCGGCGTCCACCCCGAGCTCCTCCACCGGGCTCAGGGTCACCCGGGCGGCGAGCTCGGGGTGCCTCACGATCTCGGGCAGGGTGTACCGCTCCCGGAGGGCCCGGTAGGAGCGCTGGTAGCGGCCCGCCTGGCGCATGAACCAAACGGGGGGCCTGGGGGTGGGCTCGCCCCGGGCCGCACGGAGGATGAGGTCGTTCACGCCCCCCATGGTAGCATGGGGCATGCGCGCCTTTTTTTTGGCCCTGGCCTTAGCCTCCGGTCTTGCCCTGGCCCAGGAAGACCCCGTGGTGGCCCAGGTGGGGGGGGAGGCCCTCACCAAGAGCCAGTTTGAGCTTCGCTTTGGGCTTTTCGCCAAGAGCGCCCTGAGGGCGCTCGGCCTCCCCGACACCCCGGAGACCCAGGCCCTCCTCGCCCAGTACCGCGCCCCCTACCTCGAGGCCCTGGCGGAGGAAAGGGCGCTTTTACAGGTGGCCCGGGCTAAGGGCTTCTTTCCCCTTCCGGACAGCGTGGAGGCCCGGGTGGAGGAGCTAAGAGCGGCCTTCCCCGAGGAGGGGGCCTTGGAAGGGGCCCTGAGGGAGGCCGGGGTCCCGGACCTCGAGGCCTACCGCACCCTCCTCGCCGAGGCCATGGCCCTCGAGGCCCTGGAGGCCCACTACCGGGAGGGGCTTGTGGTCTCCCCGGCGGCCCTAAAGCTTCTCTGGCTCCTCTCCCCGGCCTACCGCCACGGGGCCCTCTACTGCGCCCGGCACATCCTCCTCCCCACCCTGGAGGCGGCCAAGGAGGCCATGGGGCGCCTGGAGAGGGGCGAGGCCTTCCCCGAGGTGGCCCAGGCCCTCTCCCAGGACCCGGGCTCCAAGGACTCCGGGGGAGACCTGGGATGCGAGCCGGTGGGCACCTACCCCCCGGCCTTTGAGCGGGCCCTCCTCGCCCTCAAGCCCGGGGAGGTCTCCCCGCCCGTGCGTACGGAGTACGGCTACCACCTCATCCTGCTGGAGCGGGTGGTGCCCCCGGGCCGCTACCCCCTGGAGGAGGTGGCGGAAGCGCTTGCGGCCCCGGTGCAGGACCTGGCCTGGGAAAAGCTCGCCAAGGCCCTGATCCGCAAGGTGCCCATAAGGCTCTTCCCCGAAAGGCTATAGCCGGAGGAGAAGGGCCTCGTCCCCCGTGGGCCTCTTGGCGAGGAGCAGGGCCTCCCCCGGGGCGTAGATCCCGCTTCGCCCCTCAAAGCGGAGGCCCAGCACCTCCCCGTTCAGCATGGGGTTCAGGAGGAGCCTCAGGTTCTCCCGGCCCAAAAGCCTCTCCTTCGCCGAGGCGAGCCAGACCTCCCCCTCCTTGCGGGAGGGGTCCTTGGGCCAGGGGCGGTCCCAGGGGGCGGGGTTGGCGGAGGGCTGGAGGAGGAGTTCGGCCCCCAGGGCGTCCAGGCGGGCGAGGTGCTTTTCAAAAAACCCGTCCAGGCAGATGAGGACCCCCACCCGCCCGGCCCGGGTCTCCACCAGGTGGGGTCCAAAGCCTCCCCTCTTGAGCCAGCGCTCAGGGGGGGTGAGCTCCATCTTGGGCACCTGGGCCAGGAGGCGGCCCTCGGGGTTGAAGAGGAGGGCCAGGTTCTGGAAGAAGGGCGTGCGGCTGAAGCGCCCCCGGGCGAGCTCCTCCTCGTAGGGCGGGGCGAGGAGGGTCCCGGAGAGGAGGTAGGCCCCGAAGGCCCGGGCGGCCTCGGCCATGACCCGGTGGAAGACCCCGTAGGCCCGCCGGGCCCGCCGCCAGGGGAGGAGGGGGTCTTGGAGGAGCGCCCTCCAGGAAAGTTCCCCCTCCAGGTGGAGGAGGAGGGGGAGGCCGAAGAGCTCGGGGAAGGCGGCAAGCCTCGGGGAAGGGGTGCCCTCTAAGGGCTCCAGGAGCGCGAAAACCCTTTCCCGGAAGGCCTCCTCCGTGCGGTAGGCCTCGAGGCGGACCTCCGCCTGGAGGGCGAGCAGGGTGCGGAAGGGCACCCCTTCAGTCTACAGGCTCTGGACCACGATGTAGAGGCCCATCCCCACCAGGAAGAGGGCGAAGCCCCGCTTCAGGGTCTCGTGGGGGAGGCGCACCGCCACCCTCCCCCCGAGGAAGCTCCCCAGGGTGCCCACCAGGATGAAGAGGCCCGCGTTGGCCCAGTTGACGGAGAGGCCCAGGGCGGGGAGGAGGTGGAGGTACTTGTAGAACCCGGCGAAGGACTTCATGGCGATGATGACCAGGCTCGTCCCCACCGCCAGGTGCATGGGAAGGCCCCCCAGGAGGACCAAGGCGGGCACGATGAGGAACCCCCCGCCCACCCCCACGAAGCCCGTGAGGGCCCCCACCGCAAGGCCGTCCAGGACGATCTTCCAGGGCTTGCGCCTCTCTCCTTCCCTGTGGCTAAGCCTAGGGGGCCTCGCCATGGAATAGGCGGCGAGGAGCATGACCAGGGCGAAGGTGAGGAGCTGGACCTGGCCGGAGACGAAGCGGGAAAGCCAGGCCCCGAGGTAGGTCCCCGCCATGCCCGGCAGGCCGAAGAAGAGGACGTTGCGGAAGTCCACGAGGCCCCTCAGGGCGTAGGGGACCGCCCCGAGGAGGGCGATCCCGCCCACGATGAGGAGGCTTTCCGCGATGGCCTGCTTGGGGGGCTCCCCCAGGAGGTAGACCAGAACGGGCACGGTGAGGATGGAGCCCCCGGAGCCGAGAAGGCCCAGGGAGAGGCCGATCAGGAGGGCACCGAGAAGGGCCAGGGTCATCGTTCCACCGGGAGGCCCGCCCCCATCCAGGCGTAGGTACCCCCCTCCAGATTGTACACGCGCTCCCCAGGGAAGCCCTGCTGTACGAGAAAGTCTGCCGCTACCCCCGAGCGGTTCCCCGAGTTGCACACGAGGAGGATGGGCCGGTCCTGGGGAAGCTCGGAAAGCCTCTGGGGCAGGGTGGAGAGGGGGATGTTCACGGCGCCCGGCACGTGGCCCTCCCCGTACTCCCACGCCTCCCGCACGTCCACCACGAAGGCCTTCTCCAAAAGCCTCGCCGCCTCGTGGGGCCCCACCTCCTTAAAGGGCGCGGTAGCGTAGCCCACCTCCACCGGGGTGGTGTCCACGGGGAGCCCGGCCCGGTACCAGCGGACGATGCCGCCCTGGAGGTTCAGCACGTTGCCGTACCCCTGGGCGCCGAGCCAGGCCGCCGCCTGCCAGGAGCGGTTCCCGGTGCGGCAGTAGAGGACCACGGGGGTGTCCTTGGGGATCTCCCCGTAGCGGGCCATGAACTCGGAAAGGGGGAGGAGCCTCGCCCCCGGAATCCTGGCCTGGGCGTACTCCTCCACCTCCCGCACGTCGATGAAGGGCACCCCCTGGTCGTAAAGCCTCTTGGCCTCCTCCGGGCTCAGGTCCTTGACCTCGGTCTCGTACATGGCTGGCCTCCTTCTTTGTGGGGGTGCTTAGGCCTCCACCAGCTCCTCGCCCCTCGCCACCGGGAAGCCCGCCTCCTGCCAGGCCCGGATTCCCCCGGTAAGGTTGAGGGCGTTCCGGAAGCCATGGGCGAGAAGGGCGCTGATGGCGGTGCTGGACCGGTCCCCGCCCAGGCAGTGGACGATGAGGGGCCTGTCCTTGGGCAGGCGGTCCAAGTGGGCCAGGACGCGCCCCGCGTGGAGGTTTAGGGCCCCGGGGATGTGCCCCGCCAGGTACTCGTCCCGCCCCCGCACGTCCAGGATGACGGCCTTCCCGCTTTCCCAAAGCGCCTTGGCCTCCTTGGCCGTGATCTGGGGGATGGTCTCCAGCTCGCCCTGGGCGTAGCCCTCAAGCCCCGGGATGTACCCCACCACCTCGTCCAGGCCGATGCGGATGAGGGCCCGGGTGAGCTCCTCCACCTCGCTCGGGTGGGCCAGGAGGACGAGGGGGCGGTCGTAGGGCAGAAGCCAGCCCGCCCAGGTGGCGAAGTTCTTCCCCGCGGGGATGTTGAGGCTCCCCGGGAGGTGCCCCCCGGCGAAGGCGAACTTGTCCCGGGTGTCCACCAGGATGGCCCCCTCTCCTAGCCAGCGCGCAAACTGGGCCGGGGTGAGGCGGCCCGGGTGGGGGACACCCCCCAGGATGGGCATCCCGTCCCGGTTGAGGCGCTTCATCTCCTTGAAGTAGGTGGGGGCCTCGGGCTGGCCCTGGAGGAGGGCCCGCACGAACCCCTCCTCGTCGTCTTGCTCCAGGTACTCGGCCCACCAGGCGTGGCGGCGCTCGTACCCCACGGTGGTGGCGGGGAGGGCCCCGAGCGCCTTGCCGCAGGCCGAGCCCGCCCCGTGGCCCGGCCAGACCTGGACGTGGTCGGGGAGGGTGAGGAACTTTTCCTTGAGGCTACGGAACATCCTCCTGGCCCCGGGCTCCGCCGTGCCCTTGATCCCCGCCGCCTCCTCCAGGAGGTCGGGCCGGCCCACGTCCCCCACGAAGACGAAGTCCCCGGTGAGGAAGAGGAGGGGCTCGTCCGTCACCGCCCCGTCCGCCACCAGGAAGGAGAGGTGCTCCGGGGTGTGGCCCGGGGTGTGCACCGCCTTTACCCGGATGTTCCCCACCTTGAACTCGTCCCCGTCCTTGAGGAGGACGTGGGGGAAGCCCTTTAGGCCCCCGTACTTCCAGTTCTCGTCCCCCTCGTCGGAGAGGTACAGGGTGGCCCCCGTGGCCCGGGCGAGCTCCCTCGCCCCCGAGAGGTAGTCGGCGTGGATGTGGGTTTCGGCGATGGCGGTGATGCGGAGGCCCAGGGACTGGGCGAGGTCCAGGTACACGTCCACGTCCCGCCTGGGGTCCACCACCAGGGCCTCCCCGGTGGCGGCGCAGCCCAGGAGGTAGCTCATCTGGGCGAGCCCTTCTTCGTAGATCTGGCGGAAGACCATCTTTCACCTCCGGGAAGGGACCTTTGTCCCTGCGCCAGCAATATACCCCATAGGGGTACATGGTGTCAATCCCCGGGAGTCCCGTCTACCCCCTATACTTGCGCCGCCTCCCTTGCTATAGTGGTTGAAGGACCTACCCCTTACCGGGGTATCCGGGAGGAAAAGATGGCGTTACTTGGACCCAAGGAACAGGAGATCGTCCGCGAGAGGCTTTCCAACCTCGCCCGGGACGTGGAACTGGTGCTCTTCACCGACTCCTCTACCCTCATCGCCCCGGGGAAGGAGCCCTGCCTCTACTGCAAGGAGACCAAGCAGCTTATGGAGGAGCTTTCCGCCCTCTCCGACAAGCTCCACCTGGTGGTCTACGACCTGGCCACCCCGGAGGGGACGGAGAAGGCCCAGGCCTACAAGGTGGAGGCCGCCCCCACCCTGATCCTCAGGGAGAAGGGCTCGGAGGCCCTCAACCTCCGCTACCGCGGGATCCCCGCGGGCTACGAGTTCGCGAGCCTCCTGGAGGACATTGAGATGCTGGGCCGGGACGGCCACGGCCTGCCCGAGAACGTGGTGCAGGAGCTCAACAGCCTCCCCGAGGAGGTGGTCCTCCAGGTCTTCGTCACCCCCACCTGCCCCTACTGCCCCCAGGCGGTGCGCACCGCCCACCGCATGGCCTACGCCTCTCCCAAGGTCTGGGGCGAGATGATTGAGGCCAACGAGTTCCCCGAGCTCTCCGACCGCTACCACATCCACGGGGTGCCGGACACCGTCATCAACCACGGCAAGGAGCGGGTTCTCGGGGCCCAGCCCCTCTCCCAGTTCCTCCAGGCCATCCGCAAGGCCGTGGGGGTCAAGGCCTAGCATGACCCGCCGCGCCCTCCTCGGCTTCCTCGCCCTTCCCCTCCTCCTCGCCGCCTGCGGCCCCAAGGGGAGCTACAAGGACGTGCCCCCGGAGGAGCTCTACCGGGCCCTGGCCTCGGGGGCGGTGGTGGTGGACGTGAGGACCCCGGGGGAGTTCGCCCAGGGCCACGTCCCCGGGGCCATCAACCTCCCCGTGGAGGAGGTGGCCCGCTGGGCCGACCAGATCCCCAAGGACAAGCCCGTCTACCTCTACTGCCACAGCGGCAACCGGAGCCGAAGGGCGGCGGAGTACCTGGCGCGGAAGGGCTACGCGAACCTCTACAACGTGGTGGGGGGGGTATTGGCCATAGAGCGGGCCGGATACCCCCTGGTGCGGTAGATGGATGCCTGGCAGTTTGGGCCCTTCGCCATCCCCTGGGTCCGGCTCAAGGTGGCCCTCGTCCTCCTGGCCCTATGGGGGGCGGCGGGCTTCCTCGCCCGGCGGGTGGACCGGAGGCTTGCCGCTTGGGGCCAGAACGCCGTTCTCGCCGGGCTCTTGGGGGCGAGGCTTGGCTTTGTGCTGGCGAACGCTTCCGTCTACGCCAAAGACCCCCTTTCGGCCCTCTATGTTTGGCAGGGGGGGTTTGACCCCTGGTGGGGTATCTTGGCAGGAGGAGGGTACACGCTCATGACCTTGCCCAAGCACCTTTGGCGCTACGCCCTGGGGGCGGCCCTGGCGGCGGGGCTCTTGGCGGGCCTCCTGTTCACCCGGCAGGGCAGGGAGGAGGGGCGCCTTCCCGCCTTGACCCTCGCCACCCTGGGCGGGACGGAGGTGAACCTGGAAAGCTTCCGAGGTAAGCCCGTGGTCCTCAACGCCTGGGCCACCTGGTGCCCCCCCTGCCGCAGGGAGCTTCCCATGATGGCGCGCCTCGCCCAGGAGAACCCTGGGGTGCACTTCCTTTTCGTGAGCCAAGGGGAAGGCCCCCTGGCGGTGCGGCAGTTTCTAGAGGAGAGGGGCCTCGAGGCCCAATGGGTCCTCCTGGACCCCGAAACCCGCCTCTCCCAGGCCCTGGGCGTTCAGGGGCTTCCCACCACCTTCTTCTTTGACCGGGAGGGGAGGCTCGTGGCCCGGCACCTGGGGGAGCTTTCCGAAGCCCTGCTCCTCGGCTACCTCCGGGCCTTGCGCTAGAGGCCGGCGGAAAGCAGGGCCTCCTTCCCGCCCACCACGGTCTTCAGGCGGACACAAATCAAGGCGCGGGCGCTTAAGTACCCCACCGCGGCAAAAGCCGCGGTGGGGGCCCCAAAAGAGCTTTCCCACAGCCCAAGCACGGGCATCCCATGTGGCAAAGCCAAGGTGCGAGCACTTAGCGCCCAAGCTCATAAAAGCCCCGGGCGTTGTGGAGGAAGTGGGCCAAAACCCCAGGGAGAAGGCTTCCCGTGAGGAGGTAGGCGAGGCCCAGGAGAAGGCCCGCCGCCCCGGTGTAAAGGGTGTAGGCCAGGGCTCCCCTGGGGGCGGGGTGCAGGAGGGCGAAGAGGAAGGCCTGGAGGAGCACCGCCCAGGGGCCCAGCTTTAAGGCGAGAAGGCTTTGCAGAAAGCCCCGGAAGAAGACCTCCTCGGCCAGGCCCGAGAGAAAGGCCAAGAGGAGGAGAAAAGGAGGGGTCGCCCCCGCCTGGCGCAGGGCCAGGCCCAGCTCCCGGTGAAGGCGCTCCGCCTCGTGAAAGGAATGGGGGAAGAGGCGGCGGAAGAGGGCCTCGAGGCCCGCCAAGCCCAGGAGGAGCCCAAGCCCAAGAAGGCTTTCCGCAAAGGGGTGCCTCCCCAGCATGGGAAAGCCCCCAAGGAGCATCCCCCCTCCCCCCAGGAGGAGAAGCCCCCCCTGCAGGAGAAGGAGAAAGCGGAAGGGCTTGGGCACTACTCCTGCCCTAGGGAGAAGCCCTGGTCCAGGAGCTTCCTGGGATAGGCCCGGAAGGCCAGGAGGGTTTCCGTGCGCTCCACCCCTTCCAGGCCCAGGATCCCTTGGGTTACGGCCTCGTCCAGCTCCTCGAGGTCCTTGAGCCGGAGGAGGGCCACCAGGTCATAAGGCCCGGTAACGGAGTAAACTTCCGCCACCTGAGGCAGCTCAGCGATGGCTTCCCCCAAGGGGGCGATGCGGTCGCCCCGGGCGCGGATGAGGACGAAGGCGGTGATCACCCCTCCATCATAAGGGCCTTCACGAAGGCGAGGCGGCTCATCTCCCCTCCCGAGAGGTAGGCCAGGGGGCTCTCCCCGCCGAAAAGGCGCTTGAGGGCTTCCTCGGGGGTGAGGCCCTGGGCCCGGAGCCTCTGGGCCTCCTCCCGCTTGGCTTCCAGGAAGTCCCGCTTGGCTTGGAGGGCCTTTAAGGGAGCCTCCACGGGCCCGGCGTGGGCGCAGTAGAAGGCTCGAGGCCTGAGGGCAAGCACCCTCTGGAGGCTTTCCAGGAGGGCGGGGAGGTCAAACCCTGGGGTGGCCAGGCTGGCCTTCACCCCCAGGAAGAGGTCCCCCCCGAAGAGGAGGCCGGCCTCGGGGTCGTAGAGGGCCGCGTGGTCGGGGGCGTGGTCTGGGGTGGGAAGAAAGTAAAGGGGGCCGACCCGCTCGGCCACCTCCACCCGCAGGGGGCGGGGACTTCCCCAGACCAGGCGGCGGTAGAGGCGGAGGGGCTTGGGGGCGGCGACCAGAGCGGCCGTCAGGGCGCTCCCGTAGACGGGAAGGCCAAGCCGAAAGGCTCCCCCGGCGTGGTCCTCGTGGGCGTGGGTGAGGAGGGCGGCCTCGGCCTCGGGGGCGAAGGGCCGGGCCTTAGGGGGGCCTGTGTCCACCAGGAGGCCCCGGTACCGGTAGACATAAACCCCATACCCCACCCACCGCCCCACGGGGGTGGTGAGGTAAAGGGCCTCCACGCCATCCCCTATGGGCCTCCAAACCATGTACCGAGTATATCCTTAGTCGGCTTCCAACACCAGCTTGGGCCGGAAGCGGAGGGCGTCCGCCGCCACCAGGTGGAGGGGGATGCCCCGGTAGCTCTGGGGAAGCCTGGCGGGGTCGGCCCCGTGCAGGTGGCCGTAGACGATGGCCGCGGGGCCGGCCTGGGCGGCCAGCTCCAGCAAGGGGGTGGCCTCCCCGCCGGGTCCGAAGGGGGGAAAGTGGAAGGCCACCAGGAGGTGGCGGTAGGGCCTCCCTTCCAGGGCCCTCAGGGAAAGCCCGAGCCTTTCCACCTCCCGGGCCAGGATCTTCTCGTCCTCGGGGGTTTCAGGAGGGTACTGCCAACCCCGGGTGCCCGCCACCGCCACCCCGTCCAGGACCAGGGCATCGTTTTGCAGGGCGTACATGCCTTCGGGAAGGGCGGCGCGGAGCCGGGAGATGGAGGGCCACCAGTAGTCGTGGTTGCCCTTAAGGAGCACCTTCTTCCCCGGGAGCGCCGCCAGGTCCAGGAGGTCGGGGATGGCCTCGGGGAGGCGCATGGCCCAGGAGATGTCCCCGGCCACGATCACCAGGTCCGAGGGCCCCACCACCTCCCGCCAGCCGCGGAAAAAGGCCTCGGGATGGCCTTGCCAGCCGGGGCCGAAGATGGTCATGGGCTTGGGGTGGACGCGGGAGAGGTGGGGGTCGGCGATGGCGAAGACCCGCATGGGCCATAGCGTACCCTAAACCTATGGACAAGGCCTTCGCCTACGCCCTGCGCCTCCTCGCCGCTCGGGCCATGAGCCAGGCCCGCCTTAGGGAGAAGCTCCTGGCCCGCTTTCCCGAGGCCGAGGTGGCCCAGGCCCTGGAGCGCCTCCGGGCCTTGGGTTACCTGGACGACCGGGCCTTCGCCGAGACCTTCGTGGCCGTCCGGCGCAAGTACGGCCCCCTGAAGCTCCGCCACCTCCTAAGGGCCCAAGGGGTGGGGGAGGAGGTGGTGGAGGCGGTTCTCGGGGAGCTTGGGGAGGAGGAGGCCCTCGAGGCCGCCCTTAGGGCCCTGCGCCGCTACCCCAGGCGCCAGGACAAGGCCAAGGCGGTGCGGTTTTTGGTGGGGCGTGGCTTTCCCCTCTCGGTGGCCTTGCGGGCTTACGAGCTTGTCAGCGGGGAGGAAAAAGGGTAAAAAGAGCCCATGCCTGAGGTACGTGCCGAGCGCTATATCCCTGCCCCCCCGGAGAAGGTCTACGCGCTGGCCAAGGACCTGGAGGGCCTGAAGCCCTACCTCAAGGAGGTGGAAAGCCTCAGGGTGCTTTCCCGCGAGGGCAACCGTACCCGGAGCGAGTGGGTGGCGGTGGCCATGGGCAAGAAGGTCCGCTGGTTGGAGGAGGAGGAGTGGGACGACCAAAACCTCAGGAACCGCTTCTTCTCCCCGGAGGGGGATTTTGACCGTTACGAGGGCACCTGGGTGTTTCAGCCCGAGGGCGAAGGCACCCGGGTGGTCCTCACCCTGGTCTACGAGCTCACCATCCCCATCTTTGGGGGGCTTTTGCAAAAGCTGGTGCAGAAGCTCATGCAGGAGAACGTGGAAAGCCTCCTGAAGGGCTTGGAGGAAAGGGTCTTGGCCGGCTAGTTGCCAAAGGGCCCCGCTTGCTCTAGGATGGGCTTTGAGCCGCCCATGTCTTCCCCGAGCGGGTGGCCCAAGGGTTTTCAGGAGGTCAGAGTGGAAACGTTGCGCGTCTCTTCCAAGTCCCGCCCCAACTCCGTGGCCGGCGCCATCGCGGCGCTTCTGCGCACCAAGGGGGAGGTGGAGGTGCAGGCCATCGGGCCCCAGGCCGTGAACCAGGCGGTGAAGGCCATCGCCATCGCCCGCGGCTACATCGCCCCCGACAACCTGGACCTGGTGGTCAAGCCCGCCTTCGTCAAGCTGGACCTGGAGAACGAGGAGCGGACCGCCCTGAAGTTCAGCATCAAGGCCCATCCCCTGGAGTCTTGAGGCCCGACACCCCGAGGGGCCTGGCCCTGGCCGTCCTCCTCCAGGTGGAGGAAGGGGGCCGGGCCCAGCACTTTTTGGACCAGGTCCTGGACCGGGTGGACTGGCCCGAGCGGGACAAGGCCTACGCCACCCACCTGGTCTACGGAGCCCTCCGCCGCCTGAGGCTTCTGGACTTCATCCTGGAGCCTAGCCTTAAGGCCCCGGAGAGGCTTCCCAGGGAAGTGCGCTGGGCCCTGCGCCTTGGGGCCTTTGAATGGCTTGTGGGGAAGCCCGACCACGCCCGGGTGAGCCCCTGGGTGGAGGAGACGAAACGCCGGTACCCGGGGCTCGCGGGGCTGGTGAACGCCGTGCTTCGCCGCCTGCGCCCGAGGGAGGCCCCGGAGTGCGTGGGCCTTTCCCTCCCCGACTGGCTCTGCGGGGCTTGGCGGGGCTTCTTCGGGGAGGTGGGCTTCGCCGAGGCCTTCAACGAGGCCGCCCCCCTCTTCGTCACCGCCTACCGGGAGGTGGACCTAAAGCCTGGCCCCCTGCCGGAGAGCTACGTCTGGGAGGGGCCTAAGACGGACTTCCCCGCCTTGGGCCTCCAGCCGCAAAACCCGGCTTCCCTCTTCGCCGCCAAGCTTCTGGACCCCAAACCTGGGGAGAAGGTGCTGGACCTTTGCGGCGGGGCCGGGCTCAAGGCCTTCTACCTGGCGGCCAAGGGGGCGGAGGTGGTCTCCTACGACCTAAACGCCAAGCGCCAGAAGGCGGGGGCGAAAACGGCCCGGCGCCTCGGCCTAAAGGTGGCCTACCGCACCCAGGACCTGCGGGAACCCCTTTCCGAAAGGGCTAAAAAGGTTCTCCTGGACGCTCCTTGCACCGGCACGGGCACCTTCCGCGCCCACCCCGAGCTCCGCTACCGCCTGGAGGAAGGGGACCCGGCCCGGATGGCGGCCCTTCAGCTTCAGCTTCTGGAAACCGCCGCCCAGGCCACGGAGGAGGGGGGGATTTTGGTCTACGCCGTCTGCTCCCTCACCGAGGAGGAGGGGGAAGGGGTGGCCCGGGCCTTCTTGGAGAGGCACCCCGAGTTCCGCCCGGAGCCCTTCTCCTCTCCCTTGCCCGTGCTTCGGCAGGGGCTTGGGGTTTACGTGTCCCCCGAGGGGGGCCTGGACGGGTTTTATTACCTCCGCCTCCGCAAGGTAGACTCAAGGGCATGAAGCTCGCCTTCCTGGGCCTTGGCAAGATGGGCCGGAGCATCCTCAAAGGGGCTTTGGAGCGGGGTTTTTTGCGCCGGGAGGAGGTGGGGGTGGTGGGGCGCACCCCGGAGCGGGCCCGGGCCCTGGCCGAGCCCTTTGGCGTCCGCCCCCTTACCCTGAAGGACCTGGCCGAGGCCGAGCGGGTGCTACTCGCCGTTCAGCCGCGGGACTTCCCCCAGCTGGCCCCGGAGGTTCCCCGGGCCGGGGTGGGTTTCCTCTCCATCATGGCCGGGGTTTCCACGGCCGTCTTGGCCCGCAGGCTGGATACCCGCCGGGTGGTGCGGGCCATGCCCAACCTGGCGGCCATGATCGGGGAGAGCTCCACCGCCCTCACCTCTCTAAGGGAGGCCCAGGAGGCGGGGGACCTGGACTTCGCCCGGGCCCTTTTCGCCACGGTGGGGGACGTGTACGAGATCCCCGAGCACCTCTTTGACCCCTTCACCGCCATGTCGGCCTCGGCCCCCGCTTACCTGGCGGTGGTGGCCGAGGCCCTGGCCGACGCCGGGGTGAAGATGGGCATGCCTCGAGCCCTGGCCCTGCGCCTGGCGGCGGACGCCCTGGCGGCTACGGGGGAACTCCTCAAGACCCGCCACCCCGCCCAGCTCAAGGACGAGGTGGCGAGCCCCGGGGGCACCACCATTCACGGCCTCCACGCCCTCGAGGCCCGGGCCCTCCGGGCCGCCTTCTACGAGGCGGTGGAGGCCGCCACCCGCCGGGGGCACGAGCTGGGGGAGGTGGAGTGATGCCGAGGTCCTGGGCCCTGGTTCTTTTCCTGGCCCTGGCCCTGGCCCAGGTCTTCCCCAAGGAGGGGGGGCGCTACGCCTACTCCGACGGCACCCTCCAGGAGCTGAGGCCCACCTCCGAGGGCTTCCGCCTGCGCTACAGCAAGGAGGGCAAGGTCCTTCGGGAGGACCGCCTGCGGGCCTCGCCCGAAGGGCTTTACCTTTTGGGGGTGGGGCTCCCGGAGGGCTACTTTTCCTTTGAGCCCCCCCTCCTCCTCTACCCGGCCCGCCTGGAGCTGGGAGCGGCCTGGGGGGGAAGCGCCCGCTTCCTGGGCCAGCGGGTGGCCCTTTCCGCCCGGGTGGAGGGGTGGGAGGGGGTGAGGGTGAGGGCCGGGGCCTTCAACGCCTACCGGGTGCGGGTGGCCTACACCACGGAAAAGGGAGGCACCGACCTCAAGGAGCTCTACCTGGTGCCGGGCCTGGGGGTGGTGGCCTACCGGGCGGGGGAGGGCTGGGTGGAGCTTTTCCGCTACCAGCCTCTAAGCCGGTAGCGGAGAAGCTCCCCGTACATGCGGAGCCGGTGGAGGAAGCCGGGGAGGAGGCCCCGCTTTTCCTCCTTCATCACCTGGCTCACCCCGGGGAGGGGGAGGTAGCGCACCCGCCAGCCCCTGGCCTTGGCGTGGCGGGTGAGGAGAAGTTCCAGGTCGTAGCGGGCCTTTTCCAGGCCGGGCACCCCCTTGAGGGCCTCCGTGGCCACGGCCCTTTGCCCCGAGAGGAAGGGGGTGAGGCGCATGGCCAGGTCCGTGGAAAGCCGCCCTCCCCGGAAAAGCCCCACGGTCATCTCCGCCTCGCCCCGGGCTACCGGCTCCAAGAGGGCGTGGAGGTGCTCGAGCTTCAGGCCCAAAAGGTCGGCGTCCAGGAGGAGGACGAAGGGGGTCCGCACCGCCTTAAGCCCTTCGGCGATGGCCCCGCCCTTCCCCCGGTTCTCCCCTAGCCGCACCACCTCGGCCCCGGCCTCCTCGGCCCTTCGGGCGGTTTCGTCCTTGGAGCCGTCGTCCGCCACCACCACGGGAAACCCCGCTTCCCGGGCCACCCGCACCACCTGGGCGATGGTGGCCTCCTCGTTGAAGGCGGGGATCAGGACCGTGGCCTCCGCCACCTCACCCTCCGAGAAGCCGCCTCAGGTCCTGGAAGGTGACCAGGAGGAGGAGAAGGAGAAGGAAGAGGAAGCCCAGGTAGTGGACGGTGGCCTCCTGCTCGGGCCGGAGGCGGAGGAAGCGGCCGAGGAAGAGGAGGAGGATGCGGCCGCCGTCTAAGGCGGGGATGGGGAGAAGGTTGAAGAGGGCGAGGGAGAGGTTGATGGCGGCGGCGAGTTCCACCAGGCGGAAAAGCCCCTCCTGGGCCGCCCGCCCCGTCTCCACCAGGATGCCCACGGGGCCCAGGACGCCGCTATCGGGGTTCCCCGCGAGGACGCCGAGAAGCCCCCCCACCAGGGCCCGGACGAGGGCGGGCCCGAAGGCCAGGGTCCGCCCTGCGGCGAGGCCGAGCCCCTCCAGGAAGCCCACCTTGCGGTAGGCCACCTCCGGCTGGTAGACCACGCCCAAGCGTTCCATCCCCTCTTTCCAGGTGAGGGAGAGGGCCACCTCCTTGCCCTCGCGGAGCACGGCCAGGGTGTGGGCGCCTGGGGTCTTGAGCCCTTCAATCTCCTGGGGCCTTTCCAGGGGCTTTCCGTCCACGGCGAGGAGGATGTCCCCCGGCTTGAGCCCCGCCTCCTCGGCCACGCTCCCCGGCAGGACCTCGAGGATCACCGCCCTGCCCGTGGCCTCGGGCACCCCCTGGGCGCTGAAGAGGTAGGCGAAGAGGCCCCAGGCGAGGAGGAGGTTCATGGCCACCCCCGCCACCAGGACGAGGAGCTTCCCCAGGAAGGGAAGGGCGTCGTACCCCCTTCCCTTTTCCTCGGGGAGGAGGCCCTCTATATCGGCGTACCCCCCGAGGGGGATGGCGGAAAGCCGCCACTCGGTGCCCCAGGCCTCCTTGCGCCAAAGGACCGGGCCGAAGCCGACGCTGAAGGCCTTGACCCGCACCCCTTGAAGCCTCGCCGCCAGGTAGTGCCCAAGCTCGTGGACGAAGACGCTTACGCCGATGATGACCAGAAACCAGAACAGGCTCATGCCCACCTCTTGGCCTCCTCCCGGGCCCAGGCGTCCGCGGCGAAGAGGCTCTCCCATGTTAGGGGTTCCGTGGGGGTGGCTTCCAGCACCCGGGACAGGATCTCGGGGATGCGGGGGAAGGGGATTTTCCCCTGGAGGAAGGCCTCCACCGCCACCTCGTCGGCGGCGGAGACGGCTACCTGGGCCAAGCCTCCCCGCCTTCCCGCCTCGTAGGCCACGGCCAGGGCGGGAAAGCGCTTGAGGTCGGGTTCCAGAAACTCCAGCACCCCGGGGATGGGGAGGTCCTTCAGGGGGGTTTCCGCCCGCTCGGGGTAGGTGAGGGCGTACTGGATGAAAAGCCGCATGTCCGTGGGGCCGAGCTGGGCCTTGAGGCTCCCGTCCAGGAAGCGCACCAGGCCGTGGACGTAGGCCTGGGGGTGGATGAGGACCTTGATCTTCTCCAGGGGGAAGCGGAAGAGCTCCTTGGCCTCGAGGACCTCGAGGCCCTTGTTGAAGAGGGTGGCGGAGTCCACGGTGACCTTGGGGCCCATCCGCCAGCGGGGGTGGCGGAGGGCCATCTCCGGGGTCACCTGGGCGAGGTCCTCGGGCTCCTTGAGGAAAGGCCCGCCGCTCGCCGTGAGGACGAGCTCGGCCACGTCCTCCCGCCTCTCCCCGAGGAGGGCCTGGAAGAGGGCGGAGTGCTCCGAGTCCACGGGGAGGATCTCGGCCCCGTGGGCCTCCGCCTCCTGCCAGAGGAGGGGGCCCGCGGCCACCATGGCCTCCTTGTTGGCCAGGGCCACCCGCTTCCCGGTTCGCACCGCCGCCCGGGTGGGGGCAAGCCCGGCGAGGCCCGGGATGGCGGCCACGGCCACCTCGGCCTCCAGGGCGGCCACCTCCTCGGCCGTGGCGAGCTTGAGCCCGGGAAAGCGGGCTTTGAGCTCGGCGTGGAGGCTTTCCTCCGCCGCCACCAGGCGGGGCTTCCAAAAGGCGATCTGCTGGGAGAGGGCCTCGAGGTTTTTCCCGGCGGCGAGGCCCACCACCTCGTAGCCCCTCAGGCGGCAGACCTCGAGGGCCTGCCTTCCGATGGAACCCGTGGAACCAAGGACCACGACCCGTTTCATGTGAAGAGCACCACCAGGTAGTAGGTGAGGGGGAAGGTGAAGAGGAGGCTGTCTATGCGGTCCAAAACCCCTCCGTGCCCCGGGAGGAAGTGCCCGGAGTCCTTCACCCCGCAGTAGCGCTTGAGCATGGACTCGGCCAGGTCCCCGAGCTGGGCCGCCAGGGAGAGGAGAAGGCTGAAGAGCCAGAGCTCCAAAAGCCCAAAGGGAAAGACCTCCCGCACCAGCCCCGTGTAGACCAAGAGGGCCAGGAAGCTTACCGCGATGCCGCCCAAAGACCCCTCCACGGTTTTGCCCGGGCTGATCTCGGGGGCGAGCTTCCTGCGCCCGAAGAGGCGGCCCGCGAAGTAGGCCCCGATGTCGGTGGCGAAGCTGGCCACGATGGGAAGGCTTAGGGTCCAAAGCCCTAGAGCCCCATCGGGGGTTTCCCGGAGGAGGAGGACGTAGCCCAGGCTCCAGGGCAGGTAGAGGAAGGCCAAGAGGGTGAAGGCGAAGCGGGTGAGGTCGGCTCCCTTCAGGAGCTCGTAGCTGAAGGCCGCCATGAGGAAGAGGCCCAGGGCCACCTCCCGCCAGGGCACCTGGGGAAAGTGCCAGTGGAGGGAAGGCAGGGAGAAGAGGAAAAGCAAGAGACCCCCGAGGAGGAGGAGGGGCAGGTTGAGGGCCACCCCTCGGCGGGCCAGCATGCCCTGAAGCTCCAGGCTTCCCAGCCAGAGGACGAAGGCCAAGGCGGGAAGGATTAGGGGAAGGCCGGCCCAGAGCACCAGGAGAAGGAGGCTTGCCCCGATGAGGGAGGAAAGGACGCGGGTGGGAAGGTCGTCCCTCACCCCCGGTCTCCTGGGGCGCTTTGCGCGCTGGGCACGGTCTTCGGCATGGCCTTGGCCCCTCCCCTGCGGGCCTGGGGATGAGCTAGTGGAGGATCTCCTGTTCCTTCTTCTCCACCATCTCGTCCACCTTGGCGATGAACTCGTCGGTGATCTTCTGGATCTCCCCTTCGGCCCGCTTGGTGTCGTCCTCGGAGAGGTGGAGTTCCTTGGAGAGCTTCTTCAGCTTTTCCAGGGCCTCGCGGCGGACGTTGCGGATGGCGATCCGCCCCTCCTCGGCCAGGTGCCGGGCGGTCCTCACCAGCTCCTTGCGCCTTTCCTCGGTGAGGGGGGGGATGTTGATGTAGAGGGCATCCCCCTTGTTGCTGGGGTTCAGGCCGAGGTCGGACTCGCGGATGGCCTTCTCTATGGCCTTGAGGGCGTTCTGGTCCCAGGACTGGACCACCAGGGTGCGGGCGTCGGGGGCGGTGACGGTGGCGATCTGGGAGAGGGGAACGTGGGTCCCGTAGTACTCCACCTTGAGGTGGAGGAGGAGGGCGGGATTGGCCCGCCCGGTGCGCAGGCCCGCCAGGTTGTGCTCCAGGGCCTCGAGGCTCTTTTGCATGTGGCTCCGGGTTTCCGCGTAAAGCTCCTTCAGGGTCATGGTCCCTCCTTATCTACGGGTGGATCAGGGTGCCCACCTTTTCCCCTTGGATAATACCCACCAGGGCGCCCGGCTTGAAGATGTCAAAGACCACGATGGGAAGCCCGGCCTCCATGCAGAGGGTGATGGCGGTGGTGTCCATGACCTGAAGGCCGCGGTTCAGGACCTCGAGGTAGGTGAGCTCGTCAAAGCGCACCGCCTCGGGGTTCTTGCGGGGGTCGTCGGAGTAGACCCCGTCCACCTTGTTCTTGGCCATGAGGACCACCTCCGCCCCCACCTCCAGGGCGCGGAGGGCGGCGGCGGTGTCCGTGGAGAAGAAGGGGTTCCCCGTTCCCCCGCCGAAGATGACGATGCGCCCCTTCTCCAGGTGGCGGAGGGCCCGCCTCCTGATGTAGGGCTCGGCCACCTGGGGGATGGTGAGGGCGGTCTGGACCCGGGTGGGGATGGAGAGGGCCTCGAGGGCGTCCTGCAGGGCCAGGGCGTTCATGATGGTGGCCAGCATGCCGATGTAGTCGGCGGTGGCCCGGTCCATCCCCACCCCCTGCCGGGCCCCCCGCCAGAGGTTTCCGGCCCCGATGACGATGGCCAGCTGGACCCCGGTCTCGTAGGCGGCCTTGATCTCCTGGGCCAGGGCCCGGGTGGCCTCGGGCTCAATGCCGAAGCCGTTTTGCGTCAGAAACTCGCCGGAAAGCTTCAGGAGGACGCGCTTGTACTTCATGGCTCTAAGAAAAACCGGGGCCCTTGGGTAGGGGCCCCGGCGGCTTCCATGGCCTACGCTCCCACTTCCAGGCGGCAGAAGCGCCGCACCACGATGTTTTCCCCGGTCTTGGCGATGGCCTGCTGAATGAGCTCCTTCACCTTCACCTTGTCGTCCTTGACGAAGGGCTGCTCCAGGAGGACCACCTCCTCCAGGTACTTCTTCAGGCGGCCCTCGGCGATCTTCTCGGCGATCTCCTTGGGCTTCCCCTCGTTGAGGGCGGCCTGGATGTAGATCTGCCGCTCTTTCTCCAGCTCCTCGGCGGGGATCTCCTCGAGGGAGACGTAGCGGGGGTTCATCATGGCGATGTGCATGGCGAGGTCCTTGGCCAGGCCCTGGAAGATCTCGTTCCGGGCCACGAAGTCGGTCTCGCAGTTGAGCTCCAGGATCACCCCCACCCGCTGGTTGTGGTGGATGTAGTGGCCGATGATGCCTTCCCGGGCTTCCCGCTCCGCCTTCTTGGCGGCCTTCATGGCTCCCCGCTCCCTTAGGAGCTGGACGGCCTTGTCCTCGTCCCAGCCGGCGTCCTCGAGGGCCTTCTTCACGTCCATCATCCCGGCCCCCGTGGCCTCGCGGAGCTTCTTGATGAGTTCGGTCTGGCTCATGCTTCCACCTCGTCTTCGCCTGCCAAGCCCTCGTCCAGGGTCCCCTGGGCCTCGGCCCGCTCGGCCTCCTCCACCAGGGCATAGGAGGGGGAGGGCCCCGCCACCCCGCCCCGGGCCTCGATGATGAGGTCCGCCGCCCGGGAGAGGATGAGCTGGATGGAGCGGATGGCGTCGTCGTTCCCGGGGATGATGTAGTCCACCAGGTCGGGGTCGGAGTCCGTGTCCGCCAGGGCCACCACGGGGATGAAGAGCTTCCTGGCCTCCCGCACGGCGATGGCCTCCTTGGTGGGGTCCACCACGAAGACCGCGTCGGGAAGCCGCTTCAGGCGCCGGAAGCCGGAGAGGTACTTCTGCAGGCGGTCAAGCTCGTGCTTGAGGCGCACCTGCTCCTTCTTGGGGCGGTGGTGGATGTCCTCGGAGGCGAAGAGGTTTTCCAGCTCCTCCAGGCGGTGCACCCGCTGGGAGATGGTCTTGAAGTTGGTGAGCATCCCGCCCAGCCAGCGCTGGTTCACGTAGGGCATGCCCGCGCGTTCCGCCTCCATGCGCACGATGTCTTGCGCCTGCTTCTTGGTGCCCACGAAGAGCACCGTTCCCCCGCGCATGGCCAGGTCCTCGAGGAAGCGGAAGGTGCGCTCCAGCTCCACCATGGTCTTCTGGAGGTCAATGATGTGGATGCCGTTGCGCTCGGCGTAGATGTAGCGGGCGAACTTGGGGTTCCAGCGCTTGCGCTCGTGGCCAAAGTGGACCCCGGCTTCCAGTAGCTCCTTCACGCTGATGTTGACCGGCATATTCCTCCCATCGGGGAAGGTTGGGCTTGGCGTTTCCCGTGCGCCGTCCTCGTTCCCGCGGGACCTTCCCCTGCCCGAGGGCTGGTGCGGCACACCTTTCCGATTATAGAGGGGAAGGGTCCTTTGCGTAAGCCCCCCTCTTGGGCTATACTGCCGAAGGCTTGGGGCGGTAGCTCAGAGGGAGAGCACCCGCCTTGCAAGCGGGAGGTCCGGGGTTCAAATCCCCGCCGCTCCACCAGCTCCAGGACGCCGAAAGCCCCGCCTCGGAAGAGAGGCGGGGGACTGCTTTTGACGCCTCCAGTAGTACTGGGTGCCCATTCGCGAGGGGCGCCCTCTTCTCGCGCGGCCTGGCCTCCTCATCCCGTCCTCCTAGGTGGGGGTAGGGGCTCGGAGCAAGCCGTGGAGGCCCGCAAGGAGGGACGGGTGGTGGAGGTGGAAGGGGGGGGCTGAAGAAAAAACCCCAGCCCTGAGGCTAGGGGTTTGGCGGAGAGGGCGGGATTCGAACCCGCGAGGCAGGTTTAAGCCCGCCTACACGATTTCCAGTCGTGTCCCTTCAGCCACTCGGGCACCTCTCCGCGTGCCAAGCCCGAGTTTAGCAAGGGGGCTTCCTTCCGTCAAGTAAGCTAAAAACCGTGCGGGTGGTGGTGGCCCACGAGAACCTGGACTTTGACGCCCTGGGCTCCATGGTGCTGGCGGGGAAGCTTTTCCCGGGGAGCCTCCTTGCCCTGGTGGGGGGCCTCGAGGGTCCGCTTAAGGAGATCGCGCCCCTTTTGGAGGACCGCTTGGACCTCGTCCCCGCCTCGGAGATCCCCCTGGACAGGGTTTCCGAGGTGATCCTGGTGGACAACGCCCGCCCCGAGCGCATCGGGCCCTTCAAGGCCCTGGTGGGCCGGGTGCCCTTCCTCGTCTTTGACCACCACCCGAGGACCCCCGGGGACGTGCCCGCCGTGGGGGGAAAGGTGGCGGCGGTGGGGGCCACGGTGAGCCTGCTCCTTCCCCTCCTCAGGGAGCGGGGCCTCGCCCTCACCCCCTTGGAGGCCACCCTGGCCTACGCCGGGGTTTGGGAGGACACCGGGGGGTTCAGCTTCCCCTCCACCACCCCCTTGGACCTCGAGGCCGCCCACCACCTGGTCCTCATGGGCGCGGAGGTCCCCCGGGTCAGGGACTGGGTGCGTCCCCACCTGGGGGAGGAGGCCCGGGGTGTCCTCAAGGAGCTCCTCAAGACCGCCCGGGTGGTGGAGGTGGAGGGCTTCCGCCTTCTCCTGGCCCGGGCTAGGGAGGAGGGGTACGTGCCCGCCCTGGCCCCCCTGGCCCATACCCTTCTGGACCTGTACGAGGCGGACGGGGTGCTCTTGGCGCTCCGGCTGGGCAGGGAGGTCCTCCTCATCGCCCGGAGCAAGGCGCGCCTGGACGTGGCCCGCTGGCTCGCCCAGGTGGGGGGCGGGGGGCATCCCCGGGCGGCCTTCGCCCGGGTAAGGGGGGCGCGGAGCGCCTTGCGGAGGCTTCTTTCTAACCTCTCCCTCTTCCTTACCCCCGAGCCCACCTTGGGAGAAGCCATGACCTCCCCGGTGGAAACCCTTTTCCCCACCACGGTGGGGGAGGCCCTGCGCAGGCTGGAAGAACGGGGCTACGGGGCTATGCCCGTGGTGGTGCCCCTGGAGGGGGGCGGGGTGCGGGTTTTGGGGCTCGCCCGGCGGCGGGACCTGAGGAAGGCGGAGCGCCTGGGCCTGGTCCACCACCCGGTGGAAGGGTTTTTGGCCCGAGCGGTGGTCCTCCCCCCGGATACCCCGCTTTCCCAGGTGGAGCCCCGGCTGAAGGAGGGGGGAGGCCGGGTCCTGGTGGGGGAGGCGGTGGGGGAGGGGTGGCGGCTCCTCGGCATCTTCACCCGTACGGACCTCTACCGCAAGCGGCCAAGCCCCGAGCCAAGCCTGGGGGAGAGGATCCTCGAGGCCCTTCCCGAAGGGGCGAGGCGGGTGGTCCTGGCCCTGAAGGAGGCTTTCCCCCAGGGGGTGTACCTGGTGGGCGGGGCGGTGCGGGACGCCCTGCTTTCCCGCTCGGGGCCGGACCTGGACCTGGTGCTGGAGCCGGGGGTGCGGGTGGGGGAGGTGGCCCGCTTTTTGGCGGAGCGCTTCGGGGGAAGCTACGCCCTCCACTACGCCTTCGGCACCGGGCGGGTGCGCCTTCCCTTCGGTCTTTCCGTGGACCTGGCGGAAAGCCGGGAGGAGGTCTACCCCTACCCCGGGGCCCTGCCGGAGGTACGCCCGGCTCCCATCGCCAAGGACCTGGAAAGGCGGGACTACACGGTGAACGCCATGGCCCTTTCCCTTTCCACCCTGGAGCTTCTGGACCCCTACGGGGGTCTTAAGGACCTGGAGGCCCGCCTCCTAAGGCCCCTCCATCCCCTTTCCTTTGTAGAGGACCCGAGCCGCATCGTCCGGGGGGCCCGCCTGGCGGCCCGGCTCGCCTTCCGCTTCGCCGAGGAAGCCTTGCGCATCCTTCCTCCCGCCCTCCTGCCCGAGGTGCTGCGCACGGCCAGCAAGAGCCGCCTCCGGGACGAGCTCCTGCTGACCCTCGAGGAGGACACCTTCTACGAGGCCCTGGCCCTTCTGGAGGAAATGGGGGCCCTGAGGCCCCTCTACGGCCTCTCCCTTCCCGAAAAGGCCCCCTTCGCCCGCCTGCGCCTTCCCGAGGACGCCCTGGAAAGGACCTGGGTGGAGGCCAGGCTTCTGCTCCTCCTCTTCTTCCAGGAAGCTCCTCTGGCCAGGGCCCAGGCCCTCGCGGTGCCCAAGCGCCTCCAGGAGGACCTGGCCCTCCTCCTCCAGGCGAAGAGGGGAGAGGAGGTTTCCAGGGAAGCCCTGGACAAGGAGCCTTTGCGAAGCGTTTTTCTGGCCCTTTTTCCCGAGCGGGAGGCTTGGCTTAGGGAAAAGCGGCGGGTCCTCCGGGGGCGGGACCTCTTGGAGATGGGCCTTGCCCCGGGTCCCAAGGTGGGGGAGGTCCTGAGAAGGGTGGCCGAGGCCCGGGCGCGGGGGGAGGTGCGCACCTTTGAGGAGGAGCTGGCCCTAGCCCGTAGACTGGTGGACGATGGGACTGTTCCCCCTGCTCCGTGACCCTCCGGTCTTCCTCCTCTCCTTCCTCCTCGGGGCCTTCGGGCTCGTGCTCCACAACCTGCTCCAGGCTTGGCTCGCCGACCGCTACGGGGAGCGGGCCCCGAGGTGGCAGGGCTTCCTCTCCCTGGACCCCAGGGTCCACCTCGAGCCCCTGGGCCTCCTCCTCCTGGTCCTCCTGGGCTTCGGCTGGCCCCGCCCCGTGCCCACCCGCCTGCCCGGGTCCAAGGGGTTCTGGGTGGCCCTCATGGGCCCCTTGGGCTTTTTCCTCGCCGCCTTCCTCTACGGCCTCCTGGCCCGCTTCCTGCCCTACCCCTTCGGCGAAGGGCTCTTCGTGGGCCAGCGCCTCATGCTCCTCCACGCCGCCATCTACCTCTTCCCCGTGCCCCCCTTGGACGGGGCCCGGGCCCTTTACGCCGTGGGGGGCCTCGAGGCCCGCCGCTTCCTGGACCAGCTCGCAGGTCTCGGGCCTCTCGGCTTCCTCCTGGTCTTCCTCGTCCTCTCCTACACCGGGGTCACGGGCTCGGTGGTGGAGGGGCTTGCGGGCCTCCTGCAGGCCCTCTACCGGGTCTTTGGCCTATGATCGCCCTCCTTGGGCAGGACCCCCTGGCCTTCGCCCTGGCCCTTTCCGCCCTCCTCTTCAGCCTCGCCCTGCACGAGTGGGGCCACGCCTACGCCGCCTTTCTCTTCGGGGACGACACCGCCCGCCGCCTGGGGCGCCTCAGCCTGAACCCCTTGCGCCACCTGGACCCCCTAGGTACCCTCCTCCTCATCCTCGCGGGGTTCGGCTGGGCCAGGCCGGTGCCCGTGAACCCCCTGGCCTTCCGCCGCTACCGCCTCGGGCTTTTCGTGGTGTCCGTGGCGGGCATCGCCATCAACCTGGCCCTGGCGGTCCTCCTCGCCCTCGCCGTGCGGGGGCTTTTGGCCTTGGACCCCTTTGGCGTGGTCCAGACCTTCCGGGGGGAGCTCCGTACCCCTACTGGGGTCTTGGCCCTGGGCCTCTTCTTCGCCAGCAGCCTCAACCTGGTCCTGGCGGTCTTCAACCTCCTGCCCATCCCCCCTCTGGACGGCTCCAAGATCCTCCAAAGCCTTCTTCCCCTTTCCTGGCAACCTTTCCTCTGGAGCCTGGAAAGGTACGCCTGGCTCTCCTTTCTCCTCATCCTCACCGTGCTTAGGGGGCCCATTCAGGAGGTCCTGGCCCTCGCCCGGAGGGCCTTCTTCGGCTTTTTTTTGGGCTAAGCGCCTGGCCTGAAGTGCCCGAGGTGGGGCTTTGGGAAAGCGCTTTTGGGGCCCCCACCGCGGCTTTTACCGCGGTGGGGCGCTTAACCCTCCCCAAGCCAGCCCCGGAGGACCTCGAGGTTCCAGGCGTCCTCCTCGGGGCTCCTCGGGGTTTCCAGGATGAAGACCCGCCCCCTCAGGCGGGGGTCCAGGAGGACCCCCTTGAGCCCTTCTCCGATCTCGCCCTGGAGGAGGTGGGCGTGGTGGTCTATGCGGCTTCCCAGGCCCCCCACGGAGTCGTTCAGGTGGACCACGGGCACCCGCTCCAGGCCCACGGTCCGGTCCAGCTCGGAAAGCACCTCCCTGGGGGCGTCCTTCACGGGGTACCCGGCGGCGAAGGCGTGGCAGGTGTCCAGGCAGACCCCCATGGGGGTTTCGGCGATGAGCCAGGCCAGCTCCTCAAAGCGGGCCCCCACCTTTTCCCCGCCCCCGGCGGTGTTTTCCAAAAGGAGTTTGGGGCGTTCCCTCACCTGGGCCAGGCGGAGGGCCTTAAGGGCGCCTTCCCTCACCCGCTCCGGGCTTCCCGAGCCCGGGTGGACCACCACGTACTCCACCCCGAGGAGGGCGGCCTTTTCCAGGTCGTCGGCGAGGCTCATGACGCTCTTTTCCCAAAGCTCCCCCTCCGCTCCCAGGTTCACCAGGTAGGAGGCGTGGATCACGGCGGGAAGCCCCCCGGCCGCCTCCCTTAGGGCGCGGAAGGCCTCCACTTCCCCGGGGGAGAGGGGGCGGGTCTTCCAGCCCCTCGGGCTTTTGGCGAAGATCTGGAAGGCGGAAAGGCCCAGGCGCAGGGCCTCCTCCACCGCGCCCGCCACCCCCTTCTTCCCGGCGATGGAGAGGTGAAAGCCGTAGCGGACCATCTCTAGTCCTCCACCTCCAGGCGCACGCGGGTGGCCGAGAGGGCGCCGATGGCCTTGGCGGCGGCGTAGGAGAGGTCAATGATGTACCTGCCTCCAAAGGGGCCCCGGTCGTTGATGCGCACCACCACGCTCTTGCCGTTTCTCAGGTTGGTCACCCGAACCCGGGTGCCGAAGGGCAAAGAGGGGTGGGCGGCGGTGAGGGCGTGCATGTCGTAGACCTCTCCGCTGGCCGTCCGCTTTCCGTGGAAACCGGGGCCGTACCAGACGGCGAGGCCCTCCTCCAGGAAGCGGCCAGGTTTCGGGGAAGGCCCTACCCGCAGGACCTGCCCCGGGTAGATGCGCTCCGAGGCGAGCCCGTTCAGGCGCATGAGCTCCCCTACGCTCAGGCCGTGGGCCTTGGCGATGCGGAAGAGGGTGTCCCCCTTCTTCACGGTGTAGGTCTGGGCCAGGGCCAGGAGGACAAAGGGCAGGAGAAAGGCGAGGCGCATTCACACCTCCCGGTCCCGGGGGAAGCGGGAGAGGAGCTCTGGGCCCTTCTCGGTGAGGAGCACGAGCTCCTCCAGCCGCACCCCGCCCAGCCCCGGGAGGTAGACCCCGGGCTCCACGGTGACCACCATGCCGGGCTCCAGGACCTCTTCGCTATAGGGGGAAAGGCCCGGCCCCTCGTGCACCGCAAGCCCCACCCCGTGGCCCAGGGAGTGGACGAAGTGGCGGTCCAGGCCGTACCCCTCCAGGACCTTGCGGGCCAGGGCGTCCACCTCCTTGGCCGGCTTCCCGGGGGCGAGGGCGGCGAGGGCGGCCTCGAGGGCCTCCCAAACCGCCCGGAACGCCCTCCTGAGCTCCCCCTCTACCCGCCCCAGGGCGAAGGTGCGGGTCATGTCCGAGTGGTACCCCTCCACCCTGGCCCCGAGGTCCAGGGTGACAAGCTCCCCCTCCAGGAGGCGCTTTTCCGAGGCCCGGGCGTGGGGGAGGGCGCCTCTTGCCCCGGAGGCCACGATGGGGGGGAAGGCCGGCTCGGCTCCCCGCCTCTTGAGGAAAAACTCTATCTCCAGGGCGATCTCCCGCTCTTCCACTCCGGGCCTGAGGAGGGGAAGGACATGGGCCAGGGCCTCCTCCGCCAGGGCCTGGGCCTTGCGGATCCTTTCCACCTCCTCCGGGGTCTTCCTGAGCCTAAGCCTCTCCACCACCCCCTTGGTGGGCACCCAATCGGCGGGGGAAAGCTCCCGGAGGCGCTCTAAGGCGGCGTAGGGGAGGTGCTCCGCCTCAAAGCCCACCCGGCCCCGGAGGTTCCGGTAAAGCTCTTCCCGCTCCTCGCGCCTAAGGACCTTGGCGGGGATGCGGCTTTCCCGTTCCGCCTCCGGGTAGCGGGGGTCGGTGAGGAGGAAGGCCCCCTCTTCCGTGACCAGGACCTGGGCGTCCTCGGGGTGGGGGAAGCCGGAGAGGTAGCGGACGTTCTCCGGCCGGGTGACGAGGAAGGCGTCCAGCGCCAGGGGCTCTAGAAGCTCTTGGGCGCGCACGGGGGCACTATACCCCGAGGCCGCTCCCCCGTAAAGCCGAAGCCCTACTCGGCCCTGGCCAGGTGGAAGACCGCCTTGCCCTCCTCGTCCTCGAGCCGGGCCTCAAATCCCCCGAAGAGGCCCTCCCCGAACGCCCGGGCCAGCACCTCGGAGGCGATCCAGTCCCCGTGGCGCTTGAGGGCCTGAAGGTAGGGGCCCTCCGCCTCGTAGCCCACCCGGATCCGGTCCGAGACCTTGAGGCCCATATCTTTACGGGCCTGCTGGAGGAGGCGGATGAGGTCCCGGGCGAGGCCCTCCAGGCGGAGATCTTCCGTGACCTCCACCTTGAGGGCGGCCACGTACCCGTCCTTCTCCAGGGCCTGGTAGCCCTCGGGGGCCTCGGCCTCGAGGAGGACCTCCTCGGGGAGGAGGGTGAGGGCCTCCCCCTGCACCTCTAAGGGGATGGCCTCGCCCTTGAGGGCTAGGGCCGCCGCCTGCGCCCTCTCCCTTTCCAGGGCCTCCCGGATCTTGGGGACGAGCTTGCCGTACTTCCTCCCCAGGAGCTTGAGGTTGGGGAGGACCCTGTAGGAGAGGATCTCCTCCCCCGGTTCCAGCACCCGCACCTCCTTGACGTTGAGCTCCTCGGCGATCTCGTGGGCGAATCGCTTTAACCCCTCCCGCTCCAAGGGGGTGGGGGCGGTGGCGAGGAGGAGGGGAAGGGGGGTTCGGGTCTTCACCCCGCTTTTCGCCCGGGCCGCGCGGGCCAGGTCCACCACCTTGAGCACCGCCCGCATCTCGGCCACCAGGGCCTCGTCCCGGAGGGCGGGGTCCACCTCGGGCCAGTCCGCGAGGTGGACGCTCTCCTCGGCCTCGGGCCGGACGCTCCGCACCAGGTTCTGCCACAGCACCTCGGCGAGGAAGGGGGTGAAGGGGGCCGAGAGCTTGGAAAGGAGGACCAGGGCCTCGTACAGGGTGGCGTAGGCCGACTCCCGGTCCAGGGCGTCCTCGTTCTTCCAGAAGCGGCGCCGGTTCCTGCGCACGTACCACTGGGAGAGGTCCTCCACCACGAAGTCCCTGAGGGCGCGGGCGCTCGTGGTGGGGTCGTAGGCCTCGAGGGCCTCCGTCACCCGCTGGATCAGGTCCTGCATCCTGGCGAGGAGCCAGCGGTCCATCTCGGGCCGGGCCTCGGGGGCGGGGGGGTTATTGAGGTCGGGCCGGTCCAGGTTGGCGTAGGTCACGAAGAAGCCGTAGACGTTCCAGAGGGTCAGGAAGTAGTCCCGCACCGTCTCCCGCACCAGGTTGGGCCCGAAGCGCCGGTCGGCCTCGGGAGGGGCGGAGACGTAGATGTACCACCTCAAGGCGTCCGCCCCGAACTCCCGGAGGATGTCCCAGGGGTCCACCACGTTCCCCTTGGACTTGGACATCTTCTGCCCCTTCTCGTCCAGGATGAGGCCGTGGCAGATCACGTTCTTGAAGGCGATGGAGCCGAAGAGCATCACCCCGAGCTGGTGGAGGGAGTTGAACCAGCCCCGGGTCTGGTCAATGCCCTCGGCGATGAAGTCCGCGGGGAAGCTTTCCCGGAACTCCTCCTCGTTTTCAAAGGGGTAGTGCAAGGAGGCGAAGGGCATGGCCCCCGAGTCGTACCAGACGTCAATCACGTAGGGCACCCGGCGCATGGTCCCGCCGCAGGCGCAGGCAAGCTCCACCCGGTCCACGTGGGGGCGGTGGGGGTCAAAGGGCTCGGGGAGAGGGGTTTTGGCCCTCGCCTTGAGCTCCTGGAAGCTCCCGATGGCCTCCTCCTTTCCGCAGACCTCGCAGACCCAGATGGGGAGGGGCGTCCCCCAGTAGCGGTTGCGGCTTAGGGCCCAGTCCACGAGGTTTTTTAGCCACTCCCCGTAGCGGCCCTCCTTGATGTGGGGCGGCACCCACCCGATCTCCTGGTTCTTGCGGATGAGCTCCTCCTTGAAGCGGGTGTTTTTGATGAACCAGGTCTCCGTGGCGTAGTACATGAGGGGGGTGGAGCACCGCCAGCAGTGGGGGTAGCTGTGAAGGTAGCTTTCCTCCTTGAAGAGGAGGCCCCGCGCCCTCAGGTCCTTGAGGATGGCCCGGTTGGCCTCGCGGAAGAAGAGGCCCTTAAAAGGCTCCACCAGGAGCTTCCCCTCCTCGTCCACCGTCTTCAGCATGGGAAGGCCGTAGGCCCTGGCGGTCTCCAGGTCCTCGGCGCCGAAGGCGGGGGCCTGGTGGACGACGCCCGTGCCGTCCTCCCGGCTCACGTACTCGGCCAGGACCACGAAGTACCCCTTCTCCAAGGGCTGGGGGTAGGGGGGGGTGTAGGAGTGGCCCTCCAGGGCCTTTCCGGGGAAGGTCTTGAGGACCGGGGCCTCCTCGCCCAGGAGCTTTCTCCCGAGGCCCTCCTCCAGAATCAGGGCCTCCTCCCCCACCTGGAAGGCGGCGTAGGTGTACTCCGGGTGCACCGCCGCGGCCACGTTCCCGGGCAGGGTCCAGGGGGTGGTGGTCCAAACGAGAAGGCTCGCCTTCGCCAGCCCGAGCTTCCCGGGCTCCTGGAGGGGGAGGCGCACGTAGACCGAGGGGTCGGTGATCTCCTTGTACCCCAGGGCGAGCTCGTGGGAGGAGAGGGGGGTGCCGCACCGGGGGCAGTAGGGCACCACCTTGTGGTCCCGGTAGAGGAGGCCCCGGTCAAAGAGGTGCTTCAGGCTCCACCAGATGCTCTCGATGTAGGAGGGCTGGAGGGTGGCGTAGGCCCGCTCCAGGTCCACCCAGTAGGCGATGCGCTCGGTGAAGGCCTCCCACTCCTTCTCGTAGGCGAAGACCGACTCGCGGCAGGCCTGGTTGAAGCGCTCGATGCCGTAGGCCTCAATCTCCTTTTTGCTTTTAAGCCCGAGCTTCTTCTCCACCTCCAGCTCCACGGGAAGCCCGTGGGTGTCCCAGCCCGCGCGCCTTGGCACGTAGTAGCCCCGCATGGTCTTGTAGCGGGGGAAGAGGTCCTTGTAGCTCCGGGCCTGGGCGTGGCCCACGTGGGGGAGGCCGTTGGCGGTGGGAGGGCCCTCGTAGACGGTGTAGCGGGGCCCGCCCTTGCGGTTTTCCACGCTCTTTTGGAAGATCCTTTCCCGCTTCCAGAAGGCCAGGATTTCTTCTTCCAGCCTGGGAAAGTTGGGCTCGCCGACCTCCTTGAACATCTCCCACCTCCTAGCAAAACGCCCGCGCCCGAAGGCGCGGACGAAAGCGTGCGCTTCCGCGGTACCACCGCGCTTCCTGGGGTGGCCCCCAGGCCCTCTTTGGGGCGCTATGACGGGCGCCGCCCGGCGGGCATTACTCGGGGCTTGGCCCTTTCCTCCCGCGGCTCCGGGGTGATCTTCCCGCCTGCCCTCACCGCCGGGCTCCCACCCTCCCCGGCTCGCTTGGGGCTTTTGGGCAGGGGTACTCTCCCCATCCTCGCCTTTACAACCTGTGCCCCCTGGGGTAGAATCCCCCGTTGGCGGCTAAGGCCATGCTAGCAGGCTTTCCCCTCCCTTGACAACCGCCCCTTTAGGTCTGCTAGACTCAGGCTAAGCCGATCCCTTCCCGGCAAAAGGAGCCCAGCATGGAGCTTTACCTGGACACAGCTAACTTGGAAGAGATACGGGAGATCGCCGGTTGGGGGGTGCTCTCCGGGGTCACCACCAACCCCACCCTGGTGGCCAAGGAGTTCGCCGCGAGAGGAGAGAGGCTTACCAGCGAGGGGTTTGTCCACCATCTTCGGGCGATTTGCGAGCTTGTGGGGGGGCCGGTCTCCGCGGAGGTGACGGCCCTCGAGGCCGAGGCCATGGTGGCCGAGGGGAGGCGCCTTGCGGCGATCCACCCCCACATCGTGGTCAAGCTTCCCACCACCGAGGAGGGCCTCAAGGCCTGCAAGCGGCTTTCCGCCGAGGGGATTCGGGTCAACATGACCCTCATCTTCTCCGCCAACCAGGCCCTCCTCGCCGCCCGGGCCGGGGCGGCTTACGTGAGCCCCTTCCTCGGCCGGGTGGACGACATCTCCTGGGACGGGGGGGAGCTTCTCCGGGAGATCGTGGAAATGCTCCAGGTGCAGGACCTCCCGGTGCGGGTCATCGCCGCCTCCATCCGCCACCCCCGGCACGTCACCGAGGCCGCCCTCCTGGGGGCGGACATCGCCACCATGCCCCACGCCGTGTTTAAACAACTTCTCAAGCACCCCCTCACGGACATCGGCCTCAAGCGGTTTATGGAGGATTGGGAAAGGGTCAAGCCATGAAGCGGAAAGCGGAAATCCAAGAAGCCCCTCTTTCCTACCAGGAGCTTTCGGCCAAGATCCTGCCCGAGCTGCACCTCCTGGCCCAGGAGGCGGGCATTGAAGGCTACAAGCGCATGAAGAAGGACCAGCTCATCATGGCCCTCCTGGAGCGCCAGACCCAGGGGGAGGGCCTACAGCTGGTCAAGGGCTATCTGGAGATCAGCCCGGACGGGTACGGCTTCTTGACCGAAAGCCTTTTTAACCTGGAGTCCCGGGTGGCCATCGTTTCCGCCGGGCTCATCCGCCAGTACGCCCTAAGGAGCGGCGACTACATCGTGGGCCGGGCCCGCCCCCCCCGGGAGAACGAGCGCTACGCCACCCTCTTCAAGGTGGAGGCGGTGAACGACCTGGACCCCGAGACCGCCAAGAACCGCCCCCGTTTTGACGAGCTCATTCCCCAGTTCCCCGACCGGCAGATCCGGTTGGAGACCACCCCGGACGAGCTCTCCACCCGGGTCATCGACCTCCTCGCCCCCATCGGCCGGGGCCAGCGCGGCCTCATCGTGGCCCCGCCCAAGGCGGGGAAGACCACCCTCCTCAAGAAGATCGCCAACGCCGTCCTCAAGAACGAGCCCGACATCAAGGTCATCGTCCTCCTCATCGACGAGCGCCCCGAGGAGGTCACGGACTTTCGGGAAAGCGTCCAGGGGGCCGAGGTCATCGCCAGCACCTTTGACGAGCCTCCCCAGAACCACATCCGGGTGGCGGAGTTCGTCCACGAGCGGGCGAAGCGCATCGTGGAGGAGGGCGGGCACGCCATGATCCTCCTGGACTCCATCACCCGCCTGGCCCGGGCCAACAACCTGGTAACCCCGCCCACGGGGCGCACCCTCTCCGGGGGGCTGGACTCGGCGGCCCTCTACTTCCCCAAGCGCTTCCTGGGGGCGGCCCGCAACATCCGGGGCGGCGGGAGCCTCACCATCCTCGCCACCGCCCTGGTGGAGACGGGTAGCCGCATGGACGACGTGATCTTTGAGGAGTTCAAGGGGACGGGCAACATGGAGCTCCACCTCTCCCGCCGCCTGGAGGAGCGGCGCATCTTCCCGGCCATAGACATCCTGAAGTCCGGCACCAGGCGGGAGGAGCTTCTTCTCGGGGAGGAGGTGGTGCACAAGATGTGGCTCCTCCGCAAGGTCCTGGCGGACATGGACCCGGCGGAGGCCATGGAGATGCTCCTCTCCCGCCTGGCCCGCACCAAGAGCAACAAGGAGTTCCTCGCCTCCCTGGCGGCCCGCTAAAGCCTCTTCCGGCCCCTCCCTTGCCAGGGTGCGGGGAGGGGCTGGTATAATCCCCGGGGAGTTTAGGCGTTGCCCTTTGGAGGTGTCTGTTGCGGGGATTGGGAATCCTTTGCCTATTATGTTCTGGCCTGGCCCTGGCCAAACTGCCTATCCTTAGCCCCCTGCCCCTTCCCGAGGCCACCCTCGAGGTGGGCCCCCCGGTGCGCAAGGGCTGGGTGCTCTACCACGTGAAGCCGGGGGACACCCTGGCGGGAATCGCCGCCCGCTTCGGCGTGGACCCCAGGCACATCCAGTGGTCCAGCGGCCTTAAGGACGACCGCCTTCAGGTGGGCCAGAAGCTCCGCATCCCCCTGGTGGTCGAGGAGGCGCGGGAGCCCCGCCTTCCCCCGGGGGTGGAGGCCTACCGGGTGCGTCCGGGGGACACCCTGGCTTCCCTGGCCCAGCGCTACGGGCTATCTCCCCTGGACCTGGTTTCGGCGAACCCTTCCCTGGAGAGCCTGGACCGGCTGGTGGCGGGGAGCGTGATCTACATCCCCAAAGGGGCCAAGGGGCTTCTCGTGGCCCTGCCGGAGGGGGAGACCCTGGTGGACCTGGCCGCCCGCTTCGGCCTCTCCCCGCTGGCGGTGGCCCGGGCCAACGGGGTCAAGGACCCCACGGAGCTTAAGGCCGGGGACCTAGTCCTCCTCCCCGGGATCCAGGCCAAGACCACCTACCAGCGCCTCCTCGCCAAGCAGGAGGAGGAGCGAAGGGCCCGCCTCGAGGCCGAGAGGCGCCGCCAGGAAGAGCTCAGGCGCCTCGCCGAGGAGAGGCGGCGGCAGGAGGCCCTGCGCCAGGCCCAGAGGCGCCAGGTCCAAGCCCAGCCCTCCCGCCCCCAGGTCCGCCGGGTGAGCTACCAAGAGGGGGGCATGCGCTGGCCCCTTTCGGACTTCCGCATCACCACCTACTTCGGCCAGAGGGGAGCTTTCCAGCGCTTCCACACCGGGATAGACCTCGCCGCCCCCTACGGCACCCCCATCGTGGCCGCCAAGGCTGGCCAGGTGGAGGTGGCGGGCTGGAGCGCTTTCGGCTACGGCTTCCACGTGGTCCTGGACCACGGGGGCGGGGTGGAGACCCTTTACGCCCACATGTCCCGCATCGCCGTGCGCCCCGAGGAGTGGGTGGAGGCGGGGCAGGTGATCGGCTACGTGGGCTCCACGGGCTGGTCTACGGGCCCCCACCTCCACTTTGAGGTGCGGGTGGACGGGGTGCCCCAGAATCCCCTTTCCTACCTGCCCTAGCGCCTGGGGCCCAAGGCGCCTGGAGGTTTGTGCCCCAGGTCCCTTGACCCGGGGGAGGGTAAGCTAGGAGGATGGAGGGCGGGATGGAAAAGGGCACCTTCCAGATCAAGACGGGCTTTGCCGAGATGTTCAAGGGCGGGGTGATCATGGACGTGACCACCCCGGAGCAGGCGGTGATCGCCGAGGAGGCGGGGGCGGTGGCGGTGATGGCCCTGGAAAGGGTGCCCGCCGACATCCGGGCGCAGGGCGGGGTAGCCCGGATGTCCGACCCCAAGCGGATCAAGGAGATCATGGCGGCGGTGTCCATCCCGGTGATGGCCAAGGTGAGGATCGGCCACTTCGTGGAGGCCATGATCCTCGAGGCCCTCGGGGTGGACTTCATCGACGAGTCCGAGGTCCTCACCCCCGCCGACGAGGAGCACCACATCGACAAGTGGAAGTTCAAGGTGCCCTTCGTCTGTGGGGCGAGGAACCTGGGGGAGGCCCTGAGGCGGATCGCCGAGGGGGCGGCCATGATCCGCACTAAGGGAGAGGCGGGCACGGGCAACGTGGTGGAGGCGGTGCGCCACGCCCGCACCATGTGGAAGGAGATCCGCTACGTCCAGTCCCTCAGGGAGGACGAGCTCATGGCCTACGCCAAGGGGATCGGGGCGCCCTTTGAGCTCGTGAAGTGGGTCCACGAGCACGGCCGCCTTCCCGTGGTGAACTTCGCCGCTGGCGGCATCGCCACCCCCGCCGACGCCGCCCTCATGATGCACCTGGGCATGGACGGGGTCTTCGTGGGAAGCGGCATCTTCAAGTCCGGGGACCCCAGGAAAAGGGCCCGGGCCATCGTGCGGGCCGTGGCCCACTACAACGACCCCGAGGTGCTGGCCGAGGTCAGCGAGGACCTGGGCGAGCCCATGGTGGGCATCAACCTGGACCAGCTCAAGGAGGAGGAAAGGCTTGCCAAGCGGGGCTGGTAAACCAAGAGGGGTCTTTGTGGCCTGGGCCAAGGTGCCCCCTCCTTCCCGGCCTTACCCTCTACCTTGGAGGTAAGGCATGAAAAGGCTTCTCGGTTTGCTGGTCCTGGCGGGCGCTCTCGCCCTGGCCCAGGGGGCCATGGTGCGGGTGGCCCACCTCTCCCCCGACGCCCCGGCGGTGGACGTCCTGGTGAACGGGCAGAAGGCCATCACCGGCCTGGCCTTCAAGCAGGTTACCCCCTACATCCCCCTTCCCGCCGCCAAGGTGAGGGTGCAGGTGGTGCCCTCAGGGCAGATGTCTCCCGTGGTGATAGACGCCGAGCTGGACCTCAAGGAGGGGGTCTATTACACCGTGGCCGCCACGGGCTTCCTGGCCCAGATCCAGCCCAAGGTCTACACGGACCCCCTTGCGGGCTTCTTCCCCCGGGCGGGCTACGCCCGAATCCGGGTGGTCCACGCCTCCCCCGACGCCCCGGCGGTGGACGTGGCGGTGAAGGGCGGGCCGGTGCTCTTCGCCGGGCTTCCCTTCCCCCAGGCCAGCCCCTACCTCTCCGTGCCCGCGGGAACCTACGACCTCGAGGTCCGGGCGGCGGGCACCTCCACCGTGGCCCTGGCCCTTCCCGGGGTCACCCTGGAAAGCGGCAAGATGTACACCGTTTTCGCGGTGGGGAGCCTCAAGGCAGGCACCCTGACCGTGGTCCCGGTGGTGGACGCCACCGTCCTCGGTGGGAGCCGCTAAGGTCCCCAAGCCCCCCTTCCCGGGGCCTCCCGGGGAGGGGGTTCCCTCTTGGCTCCTTCCCCTCCTCGCCTGCCCCTTCTGCCGAGGACCCCTCCTCGGGGAGGGGTGCTCCCGGTGCGGCCGGGTTTTCCCCAGGAAGGGGGGCTTTTTGGACCTCCGGGCCTTCCGGGAAAGGCCCCTCCTCGGCCTCCTCAACCGCTTTCCCCCCGTGGCCAGAGGCTACGACCTCTGGCGCGCCCGGTCCACGGGCCTCCTCTCCGGGGGGCGCCTGGACCTCGCCGGGGAGCTCGCCCTCCTCCGGGAGTGGCTTCTTCCCACGGGAGGGCCCTTTCTGGACGTGGGCACCGGGACCGGCGTCTACCGGGAGGCCCTGGGGGAGGGGATGGTGGGGGTGGACCCTTCCCCGGCCTTCCTCGAGGTGGCCCAAAGGCGCCGCCCGGGGGCCTACCTCCTCGCCCACGGGGAAAGGCTTCCCTTCCGGGAGGGGGCCTTCTCGGGCGTGGCCATCGGGCCCACCTGGAACGAGTTTTTGGACCCCGTGGCGGCGGCCCGGGAGGCGAGGCGGGTTCTTGGGCCCGAAGGGCGGCTTTTCGGCCTCCTCCTTTTGGGGCCAGGAGGCCCTTGGGGGCTTTTCCGCCCCACGCCGGAGGCCCTCCTCCGCCTCCTGGAGGGGGCGGGGTTCCGGGGGGAGGTCCGGAGGCTGGGCCGGCTCGGCCTCGTCCTCGCCGAGGTAAGGTGAGGGGCGTGAAGCGGTTCTTGGCTTTCTCCGCCGCCTTTCTCCTGGCCCTCGGCCAGGAGTACCGGGCCCTCCCCGGGACGGATACGGGGAGGCCGGACCTGGACCATAGCTACGCCCTGGTCTACCCCGCAGAGAGGCCCAAGGCCGTTCTCCTCCTGGTGCCGGGGCTTCTTGGGGGGAGCACCAACTTCTCCCTGTTGGCCGAGCACCTTAGGGCCAGGGCCCCGGGCCTCGAGGTCTGGGCCTGGGAGCGGCGGGCGAACGGCCTGGAGGACCGCTTGGGCTTCCTCCGGGAGGACCCCGTGGCCTACTACCGCGCCCTCGCCCTCCCCGACCTCGCCCCCTTGAGGGGGTGGGGCCTGGAGGTGCACCTCAAGGACCTGGACCTGGCGGTGGAGGCGGCAAGGGCCCGGGCCCCCGTGGTCCTCGCGGGCCACTCCCTGGGGGCGGCCCTTGCGGGGCTCTACGCCCTCCTCCACGGGGAAAAGCTTTCCGGGCTCGTCCTCCTGGACGGGGCCCCGGGGGTGGTGCCCTTATCGGAGGAGGCCTTTTATGAAGGGGCGGACCTTCCCTTCGGGCGGCTTGTGGGCTACCGGGCCTTCCTCCGGGGGGAGGGAAGCCCTACCCTGGACTGGCCTGGGCTTGGCCCCAAGGAGCTCGCCCTGGCCGAGGCCGAGGCCTTCCTCGCGGCGAAAAGGCCCGAGGAGACCCTCCCCTTCGGCCCCTACCGGGCCACCCGGGAGGCCCTGGCCCTCCTCAGGGTGGACGACGACTACAGCCTCTTCCCCGTCTTCGGCGTGAGCGCGGGGCGGGCCTGGGCCAGGGAGGGCCTGAGCCTCCTCGGCCTCCTCCAGGGGAGGCTCGTCCTCACCGTGCGGGGGCCAAGGGCGGGCCCCATCGCCTGGCGGGACACGGGGGAGGCCACGGACCCAAGGGCCTTCCTGAGGGCCTTCGCCCTCCCCGAGACGGGCTTTTCCGAGTGGTACTTTCCCTACCGCCTCCTCCTGGAGGTGGGGGGGTACCCCCACGTCCTCCCGGGCCTCAAGCCCCGGGCCCTCCCTTACCCCCTCCTCGCCCTGGGGGCCGGGCGGGGCCTCTACCCGAAGGCGGAAGGCTTCCCTCTGGGGGAGCTCTTCCCCGGGACCCGGGCGGAGGTCCAGGTCCTCCCCGGCCTCACCCACCTGGACCTCCTCACGGAAAGGGAGGGAAGGACGGCCAGGCTTCTCCTTCGCTACGTGCAAGGCCTAGGGCTTCTAGGGCCAAGCGGGCCGCCCTGAGGCCGGAGAGGGCCGCGGCGGGGACGCTCTGCCCCGGGAAGACCCCTTCCCCCACCCGGAAGACGTTGGGGAAGGGCCGCACCCGGGGGAAGCGGAAGGGGTGGGTCTGGGGGAACCCCCCCACCCAGGCCCGCCCGGCGAAGCGGGCGTAGGTCCTGGGGGTGCCGAAGAGGAGGAACTCCGCCTCCCTTAGCCCGGGGAGGAGGGCCTCCCCCAGGCTCAGGGCCATCTCTCCCCACCGGGCCTTGAGCGCCCTGTACTCCTCCCGGGAAAGCCCCTCCCAGAGGGCGAGGGGGGTGTGGAGGCTTAGGGCGAAGGCCGTCTTCTCCCCCTCGGGGCGCAAGGAGAGGAAGGCGAAGGGCTTTTCCCTGGCGTTTTGCCGGAAGTAGGGGGGAGGGGCCCTAAAGGGCAGGACCCCGTGGACCACGAAGGCCCCCCAGGCGTCCTTGGGGGCCCTAAGGGGAAGGCCGAGGAGGGGGGCGAGGGGGACGTCCAGGACGAAGAGGTCGGCCTCCACCACCTCCCTTTCCCCCCGCCTTCTTCCCCCGTAGGCCACCTCCACGGCCAAGGCCCGCCCCTTCCCTAGAAGGAGCCTCTCGGCCCGGGCCTTGTAGCGCACGGGGAGGCCCTCCGCCAGGGCCTCCGCCACCCGCCCCACGCCCCCCGGCACCAGGGCGGGGCCCATGTGGGGGAGGTCCAGGGCCAGGGCGGCGTAGAGGGCGTAGGTGCGCTTCGCCTCCGCTTGGCTTGCGATGAGGAGCTGGGCGTCCAGGAAGCGGAGGAAGTGGGGGTTCTGGGAGGCTCGGTGGACCGCCTTCAAGAAGAGGTCGGGAAGGAGGGGAAGGAGCGAGGGAAGGAGGGCGAGGAGGCGGGGAAGCTCCTCCCTTTCCGGGGGCCAGGGGAGGCGGGGGGCGAGGGCGAGGAGGGCCTTTGCCCTGGCCTCCTGCCACGCCCAGAAGGGGAGGACCCGGGGCCCGAAGAAGTCCCGCTGGGCCTCCCGCTCCGCCTCCCGACCCACGGGGCGCACCACCTCCCCCCGGGGTAGGTGGACCGCCATGAGGGGGAAGCCCTCAGGGAGGGGCTCCACGGGGAAGCGCACCCCCAGGGCCTCCGCCACGAGGGCCATGGGGCCTCCTGGGGCGAAGCCGGAAAGCAGGGTGGCCCCGGCGTCCAGGCGGAAGCCCCGGTGGTAGAAGCTCCCGGCGAGGCCCCCCGGGTAGGTGTGGGCCTCGAGGACCAAGACCTCGAGGCCCGCCCGCCTTAGGGCCCTGGCCGCCACCAGCCCGCCGATGCCCGCCCCCACCACCAAGGCCCGCACGGGGCTTAGGGTAGCCCCGAGGTTCGGGAAAGACCTTGGCCTGGGCCATGGTCCCCCGCCACCTTTTCCCAAAAGGCCCCCCGGTATGCTTGGGGCGTGCGGGTCCTGGTCACGGGGGCCACGGGCTACGTGGGGGGGAGGCTCGTCCCCAGGCTTCTGGAGAGGGGCCACCAGGTGCGGGTCCTGGTGCGGGACGAGACCCGCCTCCTGGGGCGCCCCTGGGCGGGGCGGGTGGAGGTGGTGCGGGGGAGCCTCGAGGACGAGGGGGCCCTCAGGCGGGCCCTGGAGGGGGTGGAGGCCGCCTACTACCTGGTCCACGCCATGCTCTCGGAGAGGGCCTTCCAGGAGGCGGAGCGCCGCCAGGCGGAGGCCTTCGCCCGGGTGGCCCGCGAGGCGGGTCTTTCGCACCTGGTCTACCTCGGAGGGCTCCTGCCCAAGGAGGGCGGGCCCTCCCCCCATCTGAGGAGCCGGGCCCAGGTGGGGGAGATCCTGAGGGCAAACCTCCCCGCCACGGAGTTCCGGGCGGGGCCCGTGATCGGCTCGGGGTCCGCCAGCTTTGAGATGATCCGCTACCTCACGGAGCGCCTTCCCCTCATGGTGGCCCCCCGCTGGGTGCTGAACCCGGTTTCCCCCATCGCCATCCGCGACGTGCTGGCCTACCTGGTCCTGGCCCTGGAGAGGGGGCCTTCCGGCGTGGTGGAGATCGGCACGGAGCCCCTCTCCTTCAAGGCCATGATGGAGACCTACGCCGAGGTCCGGGGGCTTAAGCGGGTCATCCTCCCCGTCCCCGTGCTTGCCCCAAGGCTCGCCGCCCTCTGGGTGGGCCTGGTGACCCCCATCCCCAACCGGCTCGCCCTGCCCCTGGTGGAGGGGATCCTCCACCCCCTGGTGGCGGACACCGCCCGGGCCAGGGCCCTTTTCCCCGAGGTCCTTCCCATCCCCTACCGCAAGGCGGTGGAGCTCGCCCTGGAGAGGATCGCCCTGGGGGAGGTGGAGACCCGCTGGTCCGGGGCGCTTTATGGCGGGGGCTTCCGCCTCGAGGACCGGGAGGGGCTCATCCGCGAGGTCCGCGTCCTCCGCGCCAAGGCCCCCCCCGAGGCCCTCTTCCGGAGCTTCTCCTCCTTGGGGGGCGAAAGGGGCTGGCTCGCCTGGAACTGGGCCTGGGCCCTGAGGGGGCTATTAGACCGCCTCCTCGGGGGGCCGGGCCTGAGGCGGGGAAGGCGCCACCCCACCGAGCTCCTCCCCGGGGAGGCGGTGGACTTCTGGCGGGTGGAGGCGGTAGAGCCTCCCCGGCTCCTCCGCCTGCGGGCGGAGATGCGCCTGCCCGGGCGGGCCTGGCTGGAGTGGGAGGCCCGGGAGGAGGAAGGGGGAAGCCTCCTCGTCCAGACCGCCTACTTTGAGCCCAAGGGCCTCACGGGCTTCCTCTACTGGTGGGCCCTTTACCCCATCCACCGGCGCATCTTCAGCGACCTGGCCCGGGCCATCGTCATCGAGGCCGAAGCCCAAGCCAAAGCTCCACCACGAGGAGGTGGGGCGGGGTGAGGGCGAAGACCGCGCCCATGTAGGCGGCGAGGGGGTCCATGGTCCGGGGGTAGAGGAGGAGGGCGAGGCCCAGCCCTCCCAGGGTGCCCCCGTACACCCAAAGCCACTCCCGCCCCCGCACCCCGACGAGCCGGAGGCTTTTCAGGCTGTGCTCCAGGAGGAAGTAGCCCGCCAAGGCGGCGTAAGGGTGGGCCAGGAGGGCGAGGAGGAAGAGGCCGAGGGTGTCTCCCCACGCTCGGAGGGGGTGCTTCTCCCTAAGGGCGAGGAGGAGAAGGAGGGAAAGCACCAGGGCGGCCAAGCCGGGAGGAGGGGCGAACCCCCCGGCGAAGGCCCGGAGGAAGGGCTCTATGGCCTCCCGGTGGCACAGGAGGGGCAGGAGGAGGACGAGCGCCGCCCGGAGGTACCCGAGGGCTCCCCGCTCCTCCAGCCTGCCCCAGTGGAAGAGGGCCAGGGCCAGAAAGAGGAGGAGGGCCAGAGGAGGAGAGAGGAGGAACACCCCCAGCGCCAGGCCTGCCAGGAAGAGGTAAAGCCCAACGAAGGGGACGAGGGGAAGGCCAAGCCTCCTCGCCAGCACCAGGTCCGCCGCGCCGTGCGGCAGGCCTAGGACCAGGGCGGAGAGCAGGAGGAGCCCTAAGGCCCAGGTCTCGGGGAGGAGGGCCAGGGGGAGGAGGTAGAAAGAGGCCATGCCTCCAGTCTGTGCCGACGGCCCCGGCGGCTTTGGAGCGGGATGTACACTTTTTGACCAAGTGTTGTTTAGGTAAAGGTTACCCCCGGCCCTCCGCGCTTTAATGGCCCTTGTGCCCACCCTAGGCGGGCCGCTGAAGAAGGAGGTTATGGGTTATGCGGATGCTTCCGGAACTGAGCTTTGGCGGGTACTGGCTGGTCTTCAACATGCTCTCCCTGACCATCGCCGGGATGTTCGCCGCCTTCGTCTTCTTCCTCCTGGCGCGGAGCTACGTGGCCCCCAGGTACCACATCGCCCTTTACCTCTCCGCCCTGATCGTCTTCATCGCCGGCTATCACTACCTGCGTATCTTTGAGAGCTGGGTGGGGGCCTACCAGCTGCAAGGAGGGGTCTACGTGCCCACGGGAAAGCCCTTCAACGACTTCTACCGCTACGCCGACTGGCTCCTCACCGTACCCCTTCTCCTCCTGGAGCTGATCCTGGTGCTGGGCCTCTCCCCGGCCCGCACCTGGAACCTGGGGGTCAAGCTGGTGGTGGCCTCCGTGCTCATGCTCGGCCTCGGGTACGTGGGGGAGGTCAATACCGAGCCCGGTCCGCGGACGCTTTGGGGAGCCTTGTCCTCGGTGCCCTTCTTCTACATCCTTTACGTCCTCTGGGTGGAGCTCGGCCAGGCTATCCGGGAAACCCGCTTCGGTGCCCGGGTCCTGGAGCTCCTCACCGCCACCCGCTACGTGCTCCTCATGTCCTGGGGCTTCTACCCCATCGCCTACGCCCTGGGCACCTGGCTTCCCGGCGGGGCCGCCCAGGAAGTGGCCATCCAGCTTGGGTACAGCCTGGCCGACCTCATCGCCAAGCCCGTCTACGGTCTCCTCATCTTCGCCATCGCCCGGGCGAAGAGCCTCGAGGAGGGCTTCGGGGAGGAGGTCAAGGCCGCCTGAACGCCTGGAGGCGGTCCGCCTGGGGCTTTTCTCCCTGCCCTACAAACCGCGGCCGCCCCAGGCCCTAGCCTGAAGGCCATGCGCGTCCTCATCGCCGGAGCCACGGGGGGCCTGGGCGGCGCCTTCGCCCGGGCCCTGAAAGGGCATGACCTCCTCCTCGTGGGGCGGCGTGCCCAGGCCCTTGGGGACCTCGCCCGGGAGGTGGGAGGGAAGGCCCTCCCCGCCGACCTCACGGACGAGCTGGAGGTGCGGGCCCTCCTGGAGGAAGCGGGGCCTCTGGACCTCCTCCTCCACGCGGTGGGCTGGGCGGCCAGGGCCAGGGTGCGGGAGGTGGGCCGGGACCTGTTGGAGGGGATGCTCGCCGCCCACTTCCTCACCGCCGCCCTCCTCCTCAAGCACGCCCGCTGGCAGCGGGGGGCGAGGGGGGTCTTCTTCGGAGCCTACCCCGCCTACGTGCGCGTTCCCGGCTTCGCCGCCTACGCCGCGGCCAAGGGGGCCCTCGAGGCCTACCTCGAGGCCGCCCGGAAGGAGCTCGCCCGGGAGGGGGTGCGCCTCGTCCTGGTGCGGCTTCCCGCCGTGGCCACGGGCCTTTGGACGCCCCTCGGGGGCCCCCCTAAGGAGGCCCTCTCCCCGGAGGAGGCGGCCCGAAAGGTTCTGGAGGGGCTCCTCGAGGAGCCTCCCCCGGAGCTTCTGGAGGTCTAGGTGTACCGGGCCTACTTCTACCCCATGCGCCTCGCCCTCCTCGCCGTGGGGCGGAACTTCATGCCCATGGCCTGGTGGACGCCCGCCTCCAAGGAGCCCTTCCGCTTCCTCCTCGCCGTGGACCGCAAGAACCACACCCTAAGCCTCCTCCGGGAGCTTTCCGAGGCGGCCCTTTGCTTTCTCCCCTGGGAGGAGCGGGCCTGGGTGGTGCGGGCGGGCTACCTCACGGGAAGAAGGGTCCCGAAGGCGGAAAGGCTCGGGGTGGCCCTGCGCCCTGCCCGGAAGCTCGCCCACACCCAGGTGCCCGAGGGGGCCCTCGCCGTCTACGAGATGCGCGTGTCCGAGTGGCCCTGGGACGGGGACCACGCCCTTTTTGTGGGGGAGGTGGTCCACGTGGAGGGCTCCTCGGAGGCCAAGGAGCGCCCCATCCTCTTCCTGGGCTTCCGCGACTTCGCCACCTTGGGGGAGCGCTGGAGGTTTCGCCCCGGGGGCGCCAAGGCCCCCCTTCGGAAAAGGGAGGAACCATGAGAACACTCCTTCTTTTGGCGAGCCTTCTCCTTCTCGCCCAGGCCCAGGCCCCCTACGCCGTGGAGGGGGTGGCCCGCTACCGGGGCTACTACACCCTTGGGAGCTGGGAGGGGGTGAACCCCACGGCCCGGGGAGAGGTGCTTTGGGACGGGCTGGAGAGGGCCTCGGGGAAGGTCTGCCTGAAGCAGGCCGCCTGGGACTCGGGCAACGCCGAGCGGGACAGGAAGGCCCTGGAGATCCTGAAGGCCGGGGAGCACCCCGAGGCCTGCCTCTACCCCAAGCGGGCCTACCGGGAAGGCCCCAGGTTCGTGGTGGAGGGGGAGCTGGAGATGGCGGGGAAGCGGCTTCCCGTGCGGGTCCTGGGGGAGCTTCGCGAGGCCTCCGGGGGCCTCCGCTTTGTGGGAGGCTTCACCACCCGCTTCTCCCAGTGGGGCCTGGAGCGGCCGAGGTTTCTCTTCCTCGAGGTCCGGGACGAGGTGGAGGTCTTCCTCGAGGCCGCCCTGAGAAGATGATCCGCCTGGGCTACCCCTGCGAGAACCTCACCCTGGGGGCCACCACCAACCGCACCCTGCGCCTCGCCCACCTCACCGAGGAGAGGGTGCGGGAGAAGGTGGCGGAAAACCTCCGGGACCTGGAGAGGATCCTCGGCTTCAACGCCGGCCACGGCTTCGCCCTCTTCCGCCTCGGCCAGCACCTCATCCCCTTCGCCTCCCACCCCCTCTTCCCCTACGACTGGGAGGGGGCCCACAAGGAGGAGCTCGCCCGCCTCGGGGCCCTGGCCCGCGCCCTCGGCCAGCGGCTTTCCATGCACCCTGGGCCCTACGTGAACCCGGGAAGCCAAGACCCCAAGGTGGTGGAGCGCTCCCTCGCCGAGCTCCGCTACTCGGCCCGGGTGCTCGCCCTCCTCGGGGCCGAGGAGGGGGTCTTGGTGCTCCACCTGGGCGGGGCCTACGGGGAGAGGGAAAGGGCCCTCCACCGCTTCGTGGAGAACCTCAGGGGGGAAAAGGAGGTCTTGAGGTTCTTGGCCCTGGAGAACGACGAGAGGCTCTGGAATGTGGAAGAGGTCCTGGAAGCGGCGGAGGCCCTGGGGGTGCCGGTGGTGGTGGACACCCTCCACCACGCCCTAAACCCCGGGAGGCTTTCCCTGGCGGAGGCCCTTCGCCTGGCCTTTCCCACCTGGCGGGGCCGGCCCAAGGTGCACCTTTCCAGCCAGGACCCCGCGAAGCGCCCCGGGGCCCACGCCTTCCTCGTGGCCAAGGGGGACTGGGAGAGGCTCCTTTCTGCCCTCCCAAGCCCCGCCGACGTCATGCTGGAGGCCAAGGGCAAGGAGAAGGCCCGGCCTTGACAGCAAGGGCCCCAGGGACGAGGATGGGGGGCGTGGTCGGCGTGCTGGCGCTACAGGGGGATTTCCGCGAGCACAAGGAGGCCCTTAGGCGGCTTGGGGTGGAGGCCAAGGAGGTGCGGAAGGTGGGGGACCTCGAGGGCCTTAAGGCCCTCATCGTCCCGGGAGGCGAGTCCACCACCATCGGCAAGCTCGCCCGGGAGTACGGCCTGGAGGAGGCGGTGCGCAGGCGGGTGGAGGAGGGCAGCTTGGCCCTCTTCGGCACCTGCGCCGGGGCCATCTGGCTCGCCCGGGAGATCCTGGGCTACCCGGACCAGCCCCGCCTCGGGGTCCTGGACGCCGCCGTGGAGCGGAACGCCTTCGGGCGGCAGGTGGAAAGCTTTGAGGAGGACCTGGAGGTGGAGGGCCTCGGCCCCTTCCACGGGGTCTTCATCCGGGCCCCCGTCTTCCGCAGGCTGGGGGAAGGGGTGGAGGTCCTGGCGAGGCTTGGGGACCTCCCCGTCCTGGTGCGCCAGGGGAAGGTCCTCGCCAGCAGCTTCCACCCCGAGCTCACCCAGGACCCCCGCCTCCACCGCTATTTCCTGGAGCTCGCCGGCGTTTAATACCACCCCATGCTGGCTTGCGCCAGCATGGGGGCCCCGGTAAAAACGATCCCGCAAAGCCTCCACGCCTGGCCTTGGACGAAGGGTTCACGCCAAAGGGGTATAAGTGCCCCCCAAAAGGGCCTTCTGGGTTCGGGCATCGTCCCTTGGGGCAAAACCGCGGGGCGGGCGTTTAGGGCCGCATCCTCGTGTACATCCTCGGGAAGGGGATGGCCTCCCGCACGTGGGCAAGGCCGCAGATCCAGGCCACGGTGCGCTCCAGGCCGAGGCCGAACCCCGAGTGGGGCACGCTCCCGAAACGGCGGAGGTCCAGGTACCACCCGTAGACCTCCTCGGGGAGGCCGAACTCCCGGATCTTGCGCTTGAGAAGCTCCAGGTCGTGGATCCTCTGGCTCCCCCCGATGATCTCCCCGTAGCCCTCGGGGGCGAGAAGGTCGTCGTTCAGGACGAGCTCGGGGTCTTCGGGGTCCGGCTCCATGTAGAAGGCCTTGATGCGGGCGGGGTAGCGCTCCACGAAGACGGGCCGGTCAAACTGGCGGCTTAGGGCGGCCTCGTGGGGGGCCCCGAAGTCTTCCCCGTAGGGGAGAGGGGGGACCTCGGGGTCCTCTTGGGCGAGGCGGTTTACCCGGGCCACGGCCTCCTTGTAGGTGAGGCGGGGGTAGTTCCCTTCCGCGGCGGGCTCCAGGGCCTTGGGGTCCCGCCCGAGCATCTCAAGCTCCTGGGAGCGCCTCTCCAGCACCCGGGCCACGAGGAAGCTCACGAGCTCCTCCTGGAGGGCCATGTTCTCCTCGTGGGTCATGAAGGCCACCTCGGGCTCCACCATCCAAAACTCCAGGAGGTGGCGCCGGGTCTTGGAGCGCTCCGCCCGGAAGGTGGGGCCGAAGGTGTAGACCTTGGCGAAGGCCAGGGCCCCGGCCTCGGCGTAAAGCTGGCCCGACTGGGAGAGGTAGGCCTTCTCCCCGTCAAAGAGGTCCACCTCAAAGAGGTCGGTGGTGCCCTCCACGGCGCTCGGGGTGAGGATGGGGGCGTCAAAGCGGAGGAAGCCCCTCTGCCCGAAGAACTCGTGGATGGCCCTTTCCAGCTCGTCCCGGATGCGCATCACGGCGAAGGGGCGGCGGTGGCGGAGCCAGAGGTGGCGGTGGTCCATGAGGAAGTCAATGCCGTGCTCCTTGGGGCCGATGGGGTACTCCCCCTGGGGGCGGCTCACCACCTCGAGGTCCCGCACGGCGAGCTCCACCCCGCCTGGGGCCCTCCTGTCCTCCCGCACCAGACCCCGCACCTTTAGGGCGGTCTCCTGGGGAAGGTGGTCCGCTTCCCGGAAGACCGCCTCCGCCACCTCCCCCTGGACCACCGTGGCCTGGAGGAAGCCGGTGCCGTCCCGGAGGATGAGGAAGTGGATCTTGCCCTTAGAGCGCTTCTGGTAGACCCAGCCCCTTAGCTCCACCTCCTGGCCCAGGTGCCGGGCGATCTCCTCAATGAAGACCCGCATACCCCGCGTAGTCTACCCCAAGAGGTCCAAGGCCTCCGCCAGGCCGCAGGCTTCCACCGGGGCCACCACCCTCTTCGCCGCCCGCTTCACCTCCTCGGGGGCGTTCCCCATGGCGACGCCAAGCCCCACGGCCCGGATCAGCTCCAGGTCGTTCTCCCCGTCCCCCACCATGGCCGCCTCTTCCAGGGAAAGGCCGTAGGCCTCGGCCACGAACCGGGCGGCGCTGAGCTTGCCCACGCCCTCCTTGGTGAGGGAGACGAAGCGCACCCCGGGCATCTTGGGGCTTTCCGCCAGGTGGGCCTGAAGCCCCGAAGGGAGCCCCTCCAGAAGGGCCCCGAGGGGGGCTTCGGGCCCCGCCAGGACCTGGAGGCGCACCAGGGGGGAAGGAAGGCGGAGGAGGTCCGCCTCTTCCGCCCGGAGACCGAGGAGGGCCTGGTGCGCCTGGAGGAGGGGGCTATCCCCCTCCACGTAGAAGCCGCCCTCGGCGGTGTACCCCTCCAGGGGGAGGCCCAGCTTCCGGGCCAGGTGGACGGCCTCCTTGGCCTCCCTTTCCGGGAGGGCCTCCACCTTGAGGGGGGTGGCGGGAGGGGCGTGGACGTCCTGGGAAAGGGCCAGGACCACGGCCCCGGATTCAAAGACGTGGAGGCCCGAAGGGTCCAGCCTCCGGGCGTACCCCAGGGTCTCC